>JAAZIT010000203.1 GCA_012800685.1 Clostridiales bacterium | reverse complement strand
ATTCCAAATTATTATTTAACTTATCAACTTGATCACCAGTCATTAAATAACTAAAAATATCACATTCATTTTCATCGTTATTGCTCATTGCAAAAAACACTACAGTCATATCGTCAAGGAAAATTCTATGCCTTTTATCAGAAATTAATTTATTTAGAGTTGAGGTATATTTATTCATTGCTGTTATTGATATACCGCTGTTAAACGCTTGGGTTTTTCCATATGATTCAAAGGCACTCTCTTTAAAACCCACAAGAACACAGCCAGTTGAATTGCCCCCACGAAAGCCAGAAATTTTATTATGTATTCTTGCTGTTGGTAGCAATTGTCCCTCTATTGGACACATTAACATATCAGCAGTGTCATTTTCCTCTTTAGCCTTAACCTCATATTTCTTTTGAAATTTATCAAGCAATTCAGTATTCATATGCAGAGGACTTTCTGGATGTCCTGATAACCCAAATGTAAAATAGCTGTTGGAATAATTTTTACCTAGTTCAAGCAAAAATGGATTTTCACATTGCTCCTCAGGTTCCCAATTTTGGATAAAAAGGCAGTATGCCTTTGCTATATCTGATTTCAAATCGCTGAAAAAGTCAAGATTTGCCTCTGAAAAGCATAAATGAGATTTTTTTGCTTTCTCTGTTCTATCATTAGGAGTAAAAACACCTTTATCATAATTTAGTCCAAAAATATATAATGGTCTATGTTCAACAATATTAACATCAATTCCTGATTTTTGAGTTCGTTTTGGGAGCTTAGCAATTACTGGATTTAAAACTATTTTTGTTTTTTTGTTTTTTTGCATAATCTCTTTTTCTTCTCTTATATCAACAATCTCAGAAATCTCTCCGTCATCAGTAAGCATAATCATATAGTGAACATTCTGTTCCGTTAAATGATCTTTAGTCTGGTTTTCGCCTTTGGAATCAGTATAGTCATAATAATCGCATAGTGCTTTTATTAACATTTCTTTTCCTCCCTATATGACGCAACATTAATTACACCATCAATCATATGTGGTCGATAATAAAATGCATCAGCATTATCAGAGAATTTTGGATTTTCCCAATCGTCGTTTAGCGGTTTTCCACCATCTATATATTTCATACCATAAAGCATATAGCCCAAATCAACATCCCCCAATAATTCCGAAGAGATTTCTGAATAATCAAAATTGTCTACAAGGTTAATTTTTTTTACTGAAAATTCCCTACAGCCTAAGCATGGAGTATGAAAATATTGACCATTTCTTAATCGCCTAAGAAGAATATTATAATGCTTTTCATCATTTTCATCAGCGTGTTCAGACTTTAAACCAGTTAGCTCAAAATGAAACTCAATACCATATTTAACATCCTTAAGCAACATAGTAGCACGTTGAGTTCTTGATTCATCAGCATATATTTGAGGCGAATCAGCCTTTCCATTCATTTGCCCCTTGACTTTTGATAGAAGAACCTTACTTTTAACTTCATTTCTTCTAACATTGATAAACTTAATAGGATTGTATACTACAATTTTATCTATTACATATCTTATTGCTGGTTTCCAATAGATAGCTTTTAACATTCCTTCAAGAGCACTTGGCGTTGGAACGTCATAGCTAACCCTTTCCACCTTAAGCTCGGGGCGAGAAAAGCACGCAAAATCTCCTTCCACAATTATTTTAAACCCATAAGCCACTTAACATCATCCTTTCATGTCATATAATCTTCATCGAAGTTTTCTCTAAATGCCAAACCCTTTTGTTGGTTATAGTATTTATTATTTTCTAAAACAAAAACACCACCTATTTCACTTAGCACCCCCATTTTCTTTATTTCCTCAAACTCATAAAAATAAACAGAAACTGTGTACCCCTGCAATTTTTTAAGAACACTTTTATCGCCCCATTTAAGCTTTTCTAATAATTCAGCTGACTTTTGATCTTGATTAATAATAATCCCAATGGTATCAAACTTTATATATTCAAAGCTTTCAGCGTAAGATTTAAATGGAATAGACATAATTGGTGTATTGTTTCCTAAATAACCCGAAATACTGTTTTTATCAATTACATCTTGTCTAAAACTGAATAAACGTCCGTAATAGTCCTCAATACTCTCAGCCGATGAAATATCTTCATACTTATCTATTATATTTTTAGTAATGTCTGCACGTATTAAAACATCACCTCTTGGCTTATCTATGGTTTCAAAAATAAAGACAAAGCCCTCATCTTCTTCTCCTTCACGGTTACATCGTCCTCCTGCTTGAAGAATTGAATCAAGCCCTGCAATCTGACGAAAAACGACCTGAAAATCAAAATCAACTCCAGCCTCAACAAGTGAAGTAGAAACAACTGTTATTTTTTCCTTATTATCAAGATTTCTCTTAATTTCTGCAATAACTTTTGAACGGTGCTTTGGTGTCATGTATGTAGACAGATGAAATTTATTTCCGTCTAGCATATCATAAACCTGCTGAGCAGATTTTCGGCTGTTTACTATTATAAGACTGCTTCTATATTCACAAGACTTTTGAACTATACTCTCAAAATCAGTCTTATTTAAATTTATATATTTACAGTTATTAAATACAGAAAAGCCTTGTTTATCAGAAATCAACTGACTAATTTTATTTTCAGGGAGAAATTTATTAAAAAGACTAGAGTAGTCCGGCATTGTTGCT
>JAAZIT010000202.1 GCA_012800685.1 Clostridiales bacterium | reverse complement strand
TCTAACAAATATCGCAGTCGAAGGATTATATACAATATCATCAATAAAGTTCTTGTCAATTTTAATAGTGCTTAGAGGAATTTCTTTTAAACAATTTAGACTTGAATATCCTGTGCCAAAATCATCTAAAGCTATTGACAGACCTAGGGAATTTAGCTCATTAAATATATATTTCATTTGGCTTAAATCATTTATAGCAATGCTTTCAGTTATTTCAAGTATAAGATTTTTATAAGATGCACCTGATTCATTTATTATATTAGTGACTTTTTCTAAAAAGTTATTTTCCATAAGCTGTACAATTGATATGTTAATGCTTACTTTTATGTTGTAACCTCTGTCTAACCATTTCTTGCACTGTGCAGTTGCTTGTCTTAGAACGAATTCACCTATCTGGCAGATATAACCTTTCTTTTCGGCTAATGGAATAAATTCATTAGGGCTAATTGACCCTAGTGATGAACAGTTCCAACGAAGCAATGCTTCACAGCCTTCAACAACCTGTGTTTGAGAATTTATTAAGGCTTGATAATGAACCGAAAAGTTTTTAAAACCGTCTCTCACGTCATTATGCATACAATGCTCAAGCTCAATTTCCCTGTAAATCTCATCTTTAATGTTTGTTGTAAATTCCACTGATGTGTTTTTTCCTGAGTTTTTAGCATAGGCGAGTGCCATGTCGGCGCTTTTCATTATTTCTGAATACCTATTCCCATGATTAGGGAATTCCGCAATACCAATTGAAGCATTGCAATTGTATAAATATTTATCAACCAACCATTCCTTTTCAAAGGCGCTATGAAGTATATTTAAAAAAGTATTTTTAGAAATTGGGGAATTTGCTGGAAGAATTATTGCAAACTCATCTCCACCAAATCGATAAGACAAAATTCCATCTTTTTCAAATGAACTTAAAAAGTTTGCTATTTCTTTAATAAGAATATCTCCAAATTTGTGACCTCTTGTATCATTGATTTTACTGAAATCATCAAGATCAATAAAGAACAAATGCCCTTGAGAATCAATCTTTTTAGCGTATGCTACAGCATGGTGAAAGTCAACTTCAAATTTTCTTCTGTTTGGAAGTCCGCTTAGATTATCAAGATATATTTGCCTTTCTATAAGTCTTTCATATTCTATTTTTTCGGAAATGTCAACTAGAGAAGTTAGGTAGGATTTTTCATTATTCTGTCCAATTATTAATGAGGTTGATACGTTAAACCACTGGCTTTTTTTATGCCAAAGAAAATTATATGATTGATCCTCAACTGTCTTAAGAAAATTAATCCCAAAAACAGATTGCGGTGTTTTGCCTATTATATCTAAATTAAACAAATCTCTTAAAAGTTCGTTTGCGTACATAATCTTAGAATCTTGACTATTAAAACTAGAAATAAATATGTAAGAATTTATTTTATCAAATATATTATTGATATAATTACAAATGCTATTATTTGTATTTTCATCTGTACTTGGAACTTTTTTCAAAAAAACACCTCGTAACTTATTTGCATTAAATTTACTAAACAATTGTTATATATTAAGCGATATTAACATTAATTTAACGTTACCTCATATTAGCATATTGCAACAAAAAAAGCAATAGGCTGTCGTATATTTAGGTATTATGTACATAAAGCCTAGGGGGTTTAGTATAAAAAAACCATTTAGTTTTTTAAACCAATGTGCTTTGGTTATATCATATTATCATTGTGTAGTTAATTAATATTTAATCCAAATAAAAAAGTCCGGTTATTAACCGAACTCTCATAATTGATAAAACAGGTAAAACCTGTGCGACCTGACCGATAAGCCGAGTTTTGTCGTGTGCGACAATCTATCTAGTCTTTACGTCGCCGTAAAGCTCAAGCCACCTATAAGTGCAAGCCTGCCGAGCAGACATTAACTTACACAAACCATTGGTGTTGCATCGAATAGGGTTTACATGGCCGCATAGTCTCCTATACGCCGGTGAGCTCTTACCTCACCTTTCCACCCTTACCTGAAAACAGGCGGTATATTTCTGTTGCACTAGCCCGGAGGTCGCCCTCGGCTGATGTTATCAGCTATCCTGCTCTATGATGCTCGGACTTTCCTCGTAAACATACTGTTGTACGCTGTCGCATAGTCAGCTCGCTTAATTATTATAACAAATTACAGCCAAATGTCAAGTGAATGTGTTAAATTGTAATTTTCAAAAGACTAAGATTTCCCAAAACATCATTTTAGTTTTTTGCAATTTGGAATAGGGTTTTTAAAAAAATTCAAAATCTTGTATGTATTTCTTAAATTAGGATTGACTGTTATAGGGCTTACATATATAATAAATGTATTAGTTAAAAATAAATAAGTTTGGGAGGTTTATAGTGATATGAAAGAAATAGTTTTAAAGGTGAATCCTAACAAAAAATTGAGCAAGATTAATAAGCAAATCTATGGACATTTTTCTGAGCATTTAGGAAGATGCATTTATGAAGGCATTTTTGTTGGTGAGGATTCGGACATACCTAATGTTAATGGTATGAGGTGTGATGTTGTTAATGCACTAAAGGAAATTAAAATTCCGGTTTTGCGTTGGCCAGGGGGCTGTTTTGCTGAGGATTATCACTGGAAAGACGGAATAGGCGAAAAATCCAAACGTAAAAAAATGATTAATACTCATTGGGGTGGCTTAGTTGAGGACAATAGCTTTGGTACACATGAGTTTTTTGAGCTTTGCGACCAGATTGACTGTGAGCCTTATATAGCAGGAAACTTAGCAGGTGGAACAGTACAAGAAATGGCTGAATGGATAGAATATATAACCTTTGACGGCTTGTCACCTATGACGGAGCTTAGGAAAGAAAATGGTCGAGAAAAGCCATGGAAGCTTAAATATTTTGGCATTGGCAATGAAAATTGGGGCTGTGGTGGAAATATGCGACCAGAATATTATGCTGATTTGTATAGACATTATCAAACCTATTGCCGAAACTTTGGTGGAAACCAGCTTTATAAGGTTGCTTGTGGTCCAAATGCAGATGATTATAACTGGACTGAAAAGCTCTTAGATAGCGTAAAGTCGTGGCACACAAATGGAATTTCTCTTCATTATTATACACTTCCAACAGGAAATTGGGAAAGTAAAGGTAAAGCAACAGAGTTTACTGATAGCGAGTATTACGAAACCTTGTCAAGAACATTATTTATGGAAGAATTAATAGTAAAGCACTCTGAAATAATGGATAAGTATGATCCAGACAATAAAATCGGGCTTATTATTGACGAGTGGGGTTGTTGGTATGATGTTGAGGAAGGAACAAATCCGGGATTTTTATATCAACAAAACACCATGCGTGATGCAATTGTTGCAGCCATAAACCTTAATATTTTTAATAAATATTCGAATAGAGTTGTTATGGCGAATCTAGCCCAAATGGTAAACGTTTTACAGGCAGTCATTCTAACCGATGGCGAAAAAATGATAAAAACCCCAACGTATTATGTGTTTAAGCTTTTTAAGGCACATCAAGATGCAATGCTAGTTGAGAGTAGCTGTACAAATAATTCCACTGGAAATAATGAAACTGTAATCCCTATTATTTCACAATC
>JAAZIT010000201.1 GCA_012800685.1 Clostridiales bacterium | reverse complement strand
TTCCTTAATTTAGGGGCTATAATTATATAATGACCCCTAGGAAAGACTATTAAAACAGCCCCTAACAAATCGCTTTGGTTTGTTAGGGGCTGTTTTTTAGCTTATAATTAAAATAACGCCTATATGGCTTGATTCTAACGTTTAAATAAAGAGGTGACTAGCTAATGGTGCAACAAATTGTTTTACCGATTAAAGATTCCAACATTTTAAAAAATGTTCAGGAGACCCTTTTGAATAGTTTTCGTGCAGGCAGGCGTAATTACACCATTTTTCAACTGGGTAAAGCGACCCTACTACGGGTTAGTGATGTCATGCAGCTGAAAAAGTCTGATGTATTCACCGCAGATGGAACGATTAAGCAAAATACATTCATCCACGATCAAAAAACAGGTAAAGCCAACACTCTCTACCTCAAACCTGTTCACGCTGATTTACTGGATTACTATGATTGGCTTCAGCAACAAAATCTGATTTCTGAGTGGCTTTTCCCCTCAATTCAGCACCCAGAGCGTCATATTACTGAGAAACAATTCTACAAGGTTATGGCTAAGGTTGGCGACCTTTTAGGGATAGGCACCCATACCATGCGAAAAACTGGTGCTTATCGCGTCTACATGCAGTCCAACTATAATATTGGATTGGTTATGCAATTGTTAAATCATTCTAGTGAAGCAATGACGTTAACTTATTTAGGATTAGATCAAGCAAGCCGAGAAACAATATTAGATCAAATTAATTTTGGTTAAAATAATGGACTTTAGACAATGACAAGTATTATTTGCTTTATCTATGTTAAGCGTAATTAACAAAATTATATTTTAAGGCAATAATGTTTTGGCCAAGTAAAAACAACCCAAAATTCCGGCATTATCACCATTCGCTACAGGAACAATGTAATTGTCTAAGTCTGGTACATCAAGATAATCACTCATTTGTTCTGCAAAACTTTCACGAATGAGTGGGAATAACATTTCACGATGTGGCACCCCACCGCCAAAAACGATTTTATCTGGACGTAGAATCATTGTATAATCCAACGCTGCCTGAGCTAAGTAAAATGCTTCTATTTTCCATGCTTCAGCATCATCAGGAATTTCTTTAGCACTCATATGCCAACGTTCCTCAATAGCAGGTCCAGCCGCAAGACCTTCCAAGCAATTATCATCATGGAAGGGGCAGTGCCCCACATAATTGTCGGCTGGATGCTTTTGCAAGAAAATATGTCCAGCTTCTGGGTGGCTATAGCCACTCACTAAATGGCCACTAGATACAATACCAGCTCCAACACCAGTACCTACGGTCAAATAAACCATATTGTCAACGTTTTTTGCGGCACCTGTTTCAAACTCTGCCCAGCCAGCTCCATTAACATCAGTTGTCCAATAATAGGGAATGTCACGCCATTCCTTCATTCGTCCCAAAAAGTTATACCCAGACCAACCTGTTTTTGGAGTGGCCAAAACATACCCATATGTTTTAGACTGCTCAATAATATCAATTGGGCCAAAGGCAGCAATACCAATTGCATCAATATTATCGAACTGATCAAAAAACGAAATAACTTGATCAAGCGTTTTCTGACCATCCAACGTTGGAAATGCTGTACGCTCTACAATATTATAATTATGATCAGCTACAGCAACAACAAATTTTGTTCCACCTGCTTCAATTGCACCCAATAATCCCATCTTGTTCTCTTTTCTTTATCAATTAATTATTCACAGTAATCATATAGCGCTCATCATTGTGAGTCTAATAGATTGTTCACAGACAATTTAAGCTAATATTTTTACATAATAATTCTCCCTGAAAATGTCTGAAAAAACGGCCATCGCAAGATAGCCGTTGAGAAACATCTTTTACTTAACAATTTCACAAAATTCAACAATCACAGCATCTGGTCCCGAAATATTAAAGAATTTAATTCCTTTTTTCCAGAAATCTAAATGTTGTACTTCATCGTCGATTAAGTCAAATCCTTCAGATTTGGCTGCAGCAAAAGCAGCATCAGCGTCTGTTGTATCCATTGAAATATGATTAATCGCACCAGGCTTACCAGCCACCTCATCAGCGTGCCAAGTCTCAATAACTAAATTATCGCGCTGCATAAAGATAACATCTCCGACTGGGAAATCACCCGTCTTTTTGAAACCAAGTTTTGTCCAAAAACTTTCTGCTGTTGCCAAATCTTTTGTAGGAATACCAATGTGTTGGACCCCTGAATAATAATCTGAAAATGCCATTTAATTTGCTCCTTTAAGATATTAACCATTAATTTATCAGTTACTTTTACACGCCTTGGTGCTTTAAATTTGGGAAAATTGCCTTGTCTCCCCAACCAGTTATACCACCCTGGAATAAGAAGGCAAAAACTGTTCCTAACCCATAATTTGAAAAATCAGGGTAAATGATGATTGCAATAATAGCTAAGATAGTTGGTGGAATATAGGACGCCCACATGGCCTTGGCCGCGGAACCTTTAAAATATTTAAAGCGTAAAATTTGCATCAAATCATCTGCTGGATGTAATACCAAATTAACACGTTGATAAATAGAAATAGCAATGGCAATTAAGAAAACACCGAAAAAATTTAAAATAACATAGAAAATTGTCATACCAATACTTTGTGAATCAGGCATAATGCTTGAAAAGATATTGGCGAAATAACTAATCAATGCGGAGAAAGGCACCATGAATGCAATGTTACCAAAAAATTTTCTTGCGTTAAAGTGTCCCTGAAGAAAGACATTTAAAATAGCAACAACCACACCAATAACGAAAAACACCCATCCCAGCATGCTGCTGTTTCCATTAAATAACGCTTTATTAACTCCAGCTGATGCAGCAGTCCAATACGCTGATCCTAAAAAGGTTGGGTGTATTTTTTGACTTGTAACAACAGTTAAAACGTTACCGGCAGCATTAATCACTAAAGAGAAAATAAAATAAGACAATGAGACACCAATTGTTAACTTGCGACCATGAATTTTACTGTCTAAGACGTCTTGTGAATCCATTGATTATGCCTCTTCTCCGCCAACCTTAACCACAGCTTTGGAAACGACACCAAGCTTACCGTTAACAAAATCGTCAACAGTCTTGTAGTCTAATTCATGTGACATCAAATCCTCAACATTCAACTTGCCTGATGACAACAATGCCAATGAATCTTCAAAGGCATTTGGATTGATAAATGATCCTTGAATCGTCAATTGCTTTTGGAAGACTTCATAAGTGTTCATTTGGAACTTTGCGTCAGGACCGCCAACACCAAACATCAAAACTTGAGCACCACGGGCTGAAGCCTCAATGGCTGCTTCTTGTGTTTGTGGTAAACCAACTGCTTCAACAATAACATCATAAGCGCCCTCAGGAATTTTATCACCATCTTTGGTATTGTAGGTGTTTTTCACGCCAAAATTTTCTTTATTCATAGCAAGCTTTTCAGGAACAATACCGGCCAAATCGACTTGGTGAATGCCATAAGCTTGCAAAAGTTGAACAAATAGTTCACCCATAAATCCATCACCAATAACTAAAGCTTTTTGATATGGTGTTACTTTAAGCAACTTAATTCCGTGCACTGCACATGAAATAGGTTCAACCACAGCAGCTGACTTCAATGACACATTATCAGGAATTTGGTAAACAACTGATGCAGGTGCCGTAAAGTATTCCTCAAATCCACCATTACGTGTAACACCAACAGCCGACAAGTTTTCGCAAAGTTCTGGGCGTCCCGTACGGCAATACTTACATTGACCGCAGTAAATATTAGGATCAACCGTCACACGGTCTCCTACCTTAACGTTTGTAACAGATGAACCAATCTCAGCTACAACACCGGAATTTTCATGACCCAAAACAATTGGTGGTACAGCATCTGCTGAGCCGGGAAGGCCGGCATACAAAGCATGATCAGTACCACAAATACCAGCGAATGCTGTATGAATCAAAACTTCATTGGGCTTAACCTCAGGTTTTTCAATGCTTTTAACCTCTAATTTTTTTGTACCAGTTAACACAAGTGCTTCCATGTTTGTTCTCCTTTGATTTTTTTCACACCATGAACATCTTAAATTGTAAACGTTTTCATAAAAGAAAACAAGAAAATTTGCTCAACTTTTTTTAATTAATAATATAGTGTTCATCAATCAATTATCCTCATTTATTAAATGTTATAGAATTATAGCCGATAATTATGTTAAAATTGGCATTTTTTAATAGTCTAATTTTATCCATTCAAACAATATATAGCATATTGAATATATATCAGGTTGAAGAAATAATTTGAGGGTATTTTTGTGTTAATTTACTGCTTAATCTGGATTTTTTTAATGAAGGAAGCTAAAAAGAAAAGAAGTCAAGTACCTTGAAACACTTGACTTCTGGTAGAAAAATAACAGCTGAACTAAATAAACTAACATAATAAATATTAATTGAAGCGCAGTGAAAGTAGCTCAAATCAATTTTGGTTAACTTTAAATAGCACGATAATGAACCCTTATCATAAGGATTGGTAAGGACTTTCCATTGCTAAATTGACGTCATAGGGATATGTTTAATGTCATAACAAGTGCAGGGAGGATAGTCGTGATATTCCATAATTTGATAAAAGCAAAGAGGCAAAAAATGTCTCTAACACAAATGGATTTGGCTAATAAATTATTGGTGTCTAATAAAACCATATCTAATTGGGAGACAGGTAAAACGTTACCCGATATTGAAAATATTATTTTAATATCTAAATACTTAAACTTGTCATTAGATAATTTATTTTTGGGAGATGAAACTATGGTTGAAAAATTAAGAGAAAATCGACAAGAACGCAAATTTTATCGTGTGGTTACGATAAGCCTAATCAGTGCAATGGTAGTTGGAACTATCGGTTATTTATTTTTAAAATTGTTCTACTCAGCTAGTTTGGCTTCAATCGAATCAAACGTATCTACTTATTTAGCTATTCCAATCCTTGTGCTAATCATATACATTCTAACAAAAATTAACTGGCATTCATTGATTAGTATTTTAAATAAAAAACTGATCATTGCCATAGGCCTGTTGATATTTTTGTACGCAGTTATACCAGTAATGGAAGTTATAGACGGTTTGATAAGAGGGTTTGTCGGATCTAGTATTAATTAAGTAACTGGGGAATACTAGAAACTCAACAAACATAATGTAGCTTATGCCAAGTTAAAAGCGCCAAACCTTAATTTAATACGGTTCGGCGCTTTTTCTGTGATCTGTTCTTGTGAATTGAGCTTAAAATAATTGGTCTAGCTCTCATAATCCCCACAACTAGCCTTT
>JAAZIT010000200.1 GCA_012800685.1 Clostridiales bacterium | reverse complement strand
TTCCACCAACCATGGTGACATGTCGGTCAGGTGCAGTAGCAAACGTTTTAACAATAGCTTGGACAGGAATTCTTAACACTATTCCACCAAAAACGTATATCTCAGTTAGACCTGAAAGATATTCATACAATCTTATAAAAGAGAGTGGAGTATTTGTAATAAATCTAACTACCGAGGATTTAGTGAGAGCCTGTGATTTTTGCGGAGTTAAAAGTGGCGAAAATACTGATAAATTTAAGGAAATGAACCTAGAGGTAACTCAAGGCTCAAAGGTTGATGTACCTCTACTAGCTGATTCCCCTATAAACATTGAATGCAAGGTAACTGAAATTGTCAATCTTGGAAGTCATCATATGTTTATTGCTAACATTGTTGCAATTAATGTTGCCAAAGAGCTTTTGGACAAAAATGGGCGACTTCAAATGGAAAAAGCAGGTCTAGTTGCATATGCACACGGAGAGTATTTTGCACTTGGTGATAAGCTTGGAAGCTTTGGATATTCAGTAAAAAAGAAAACCAAAAAGCGTAAAGGAAAGGCATTTTCCGAAAAAAGAGTTTCATTTAGCGATGAGAGACTTGCTAAATCTAGAGCTAAAGGTAAAGGGAAAGCTTCCTCTAAATCATCAAAATCTTAAGCAAATTAAGTGTTTACTAATTTATGAGGATAGGTTATTACATGTGTTTTAACATATAGTCTTAATTAATTAGTAAATGCTACATAGAAAGTGTATAAGAATTATTTTGCAATGTTTAACGCTTTAAATAAATGACTAAGAACAATAGGAGTAGTGTAATGATAACATACTTGAGATACGCTATAAGTCCAACAAAAAACCCAAGAACAAATAAAGAAATACCTGAAATCGTAAAGCGAGAGGCAGAAAAATTATTTAATCAGTGTAGAAAATATTGCATAAACGAAAAATTAAAATTAGTATTGATGCCAATTGATACAAAAGATTATAAAGATGTTATGTCATATATTAATCAGTATAGTGAGTGGGCTTCGGGGCTGATTATGTACGAACACAAATTTAATAAAAAAGAAATGGAAGAAGCGAAATTCCTTTTGTTAAAATCCACATCGTTAATTTGTCCTGAGAAAGGCACTTCCCAAATGTTTTCAAGATGCTGTGATAGCAATAAATTAATAGGCAATCAAGAAGGTTTCTTTAAAATAAGAAAAAATGACATGGAAAAGAAAATGATTACTGGTACAAGTGCATACAGGTATTTTATTTCAAAAGAAATAAAAGAAAAATTGATATCTGATAATATAAGTAACATTAAATTCTTGCCTGTATACAATATGAATAATGATGAAGTGCTTGCATACCAAATTGAAGCTAAAAAGCTAATGCCTTTGTTAGCAGAATATAATAAGTGGAGAGTTTATAAGGGTTGTCTTAAATGCGGAAAATTGGTTTATAATCCTATTCAAGACTATGCTCACCCTCTTATAATTCCAAAAGAGTTTAAAGCTTATCTATCCGATTTTAATGCGACATTTGAAGTGTTTACAGAAATATGTTCGAGATATTATATAATAAGTAAAAAATTCATACACTATTGCTTGAAGCAGGGGCAAAAAAACTAAAATGCGAGCCAATAATATTTATATAATACGTTTTTATAATGTGCATAGTCTTTGATGATTTGTCATCCAGGCTATGCTCTTTTATTATGCTCATATCTAAATGTAGGCAATTTTATAATAAATTGGTTGTGTATACAGAAACGTCTATAATGCTTTAATTTTAAATTTATTTATCTAGGTAAAAATCCCACTGACAATGCTTATGTGTTTAGAGATAATGAGATTAGGATTGAAAATGTGTACAAATAGTAATTAACAAATATTTACTTAATAAAATGGTTTTTAAGATCTAATAAAATTAAATAAACAGAAAAAGGGATACTTTTTAGAAGTATCCCTTTTTTATTTGTAAGTCAAAAGCCTATTAAGCAACAGAACTACCAACTAGTTAATAATGTAAATGCAAAAAACAAAAATTATTTTTCTAGCTTAGTAATTAAATCTACTCTACGCTGGTGTCTTCCACCCTCGAATTCAGTATTTAAAAACACATTAACAAGCTCTAAAGCTAGACCTTCGCCAACTACTCTTGCACCAATACAAAGTGCATTAGCATCATTGTGGAGTCTTGTATACTTAGCAGAGAAAGTATCTGAACAACAAGCCGCACGA
Source organism: Clostridiales bacterium (assembly GCA_012800685.1). Taxonomy (GTDB): domain Bacteria; phylum Bacillota; class Clostridia; order Oscillospirales; family Ruminococcaceae; genus JAAZZIT01. The sequence goes on along the minus strand of JAAZIT010000200.1, from coordinate 2,843 downwards.
ATTCCCTTAATCTTATTTGCTGCAATTGAAATTCCAACACCAGTTCCACAGATAAGTATAGCCTTATCGCAATCGCCAGATACAACTGAATCGCAAACAAGTTTTGCTTCATCTGGATAATCGCAAACCTCACCCTCGCCACAACCAAAATCTATATATTCTATATTATTTTCTTTAAAATAAGCAACAATTTCATTTTTAAGTTCAACTGCTGCATGGTCATTACCAATTCCTATCATTACACTTGTCCTCCACTAAAATTCTTGTCTTTTTCTGCTTTAGTTTCTTGTAAATATCTTGCATTTAGCTTATCACAGGTTGAAAATTTACCTTGATTATTAAGAGCAATTTCGCACAAAGAAGATGCCCTTTGAAGCTTTAAAGACGGTGGAGCAACTAAAATATTATTATTATTCTCAAAAAGCTCCGATTTTATATTATCTGCTAAATCCCCAACTAAAATTCCATTATCAATTGTATTCGCATATTCAGCTATTTCATCATAGCCACAAAGTTTATCCTCGACAATCTGAACTAGCTTTTCATTTTCCGACTTATACACACCAAAATATGCAATGCTCGGTCTTGCCTTCATTACCGCTAAAATTGTTGCTGATGAACATTTTACATTGTTAGCAAGTGCCTCAAGGGTTGAAACACCTAGGCATTTTTTGTTCTGGGCGAAGCACATTCCTCGTACTGCTGAAATTCCAATTCTAAGTCCTGTATAAGAACCAGGTCCCTCGGAGACAGCGACACAGTCTATGTCATCAAGAGATATCTCAAGCTTTGACAATAAATCCTTAACTAGAGGTAAAATTATCTGTGAATGGGTAAGATTTGTTTGATAGGTAAGCTCACCTAGCAGATTTTTTCCCTCAGTAACCGCCACAGAAGCAATTCTTCCTGAGGTATCAATGCCCAATATTTTCAAATCTTTCATCTCCAATTATTTCAATTTCTCTAGTGTCGTCGTCTATCCTATTAAGTGTAATATATATTGTATTATCAGGAAGAGCGTCCTCAATATTTTCGCTCCACTCAATTGCCAAAACATTTTCTCCGTCCATATAATCATAAAAACCAGTGGTTTCTAGGTCGGCATTTCCAGAAATTCTGTACATATCAAAATGACAGAGCCTTTTCTTTTCCTTTCGATACTCGTTAACTAGTGCAAAGGTAGGCGATGTAACATCATCACCAAGCCCATATCCAATAGCTAGCCCTCTTGTAAATGTAGTCTTTCCAGCACCAAGTCCTCCACGATATGCAATAACCTCTCCACCTACGAGTAGTGAGCCTATCTTTTTAGCAAATTCTATTGTTTCCTCTGGTGAGTGGGTGGTTATTTTCATCTGATTATATCTTCCTTTAGTTTATTAGTTATCTAATTTTCATTTTTATAGTTTTCTGGTTCATTAATCATAGCCACTAATTATTTAATTATCTAGTCCTTAGTCCTCTGCATAGTAGTCAAGAAGTAGGTCAACCATTCTTCCATAGCTTTGCATACCGTCATCAACGCCATTCATCTGAAGGCTTGCTTCAGAAGCTACGTCGGACACTTTGTTTACAACCTTACTTGATATAAGTGCACTATCATCTTCTTGAACATCCTGCCAATACTGCCAGCTTGTGTTCCAGTCAATAAGAATATTTGTATTTAAGTTCTCATAAAAATTATTTAAATCCTCATCAGTTCCATAATCTGAAATGTTATTTCTTATGTATTTTAGAGCAGCAATTGAGCCACTATAGGCAAAATCGTCATTATCTGAATTTATACAGGCTAGATATGCAATAAAGTTAGCCTCGTCCTCAAGTATAAATCCCTTTAAATGCGCAAGCTCGTGACAAATGGTTTCTGGCATATTTGACTCATACATTTCTTGATTATAATTAGCCTCTAATGTAAATGGGAAATAAATTCCCATTAAATATTGTTGGCTCATAAAAAACGAATTTAACACGGGCTTAGGATTTGGATAGTATCCGTCAAGCTGTGGGTATTGTTCTCCCAAGCTTCTCATGGCTGATTTTGACACCTCATTAACATCGGCTGTTAAAATAAATCTACCCTCTTCGTCACGATGAACCTTGTCAGCATAGCTATTTGCTATCTTTGACACCCTTTCACCAAGAGCAATTAAATCGTCTACGGAATGTTCTTTAGTTTCAATACCATATCTATCTCCAAACGTTGTGCAGTGGTATAAAATAAAGCAATTAAGTGTTTGTATTAAGCACACAATTACAACAATCCAGCTTAGGGTTTTTCCGTAAATTTTTAGAATTTTCTTTCGCTTTCCTTTTTTAATTATTAAAAACACTATAAGAGAAATAATTCCTCCGAAAAGCAATATTAGTGCAAAAATGATAAGCATTTCGCCAACCGAAAATGGAAAAAGTGACATAAATCTTGAATATGTATTAATCCAAATAGGAAAAACTTTTTCCACATACCAGTCGCAAAAAGCCCTTGAGTTCCACGCAATTATGTTAAGGATAACTGTCAGTAAAGCAATTGAAAGCATTACTATTGTTGATTTTTTCAGTTTCTTCATAACCTTATCTCTTTCCAGTAATAATGTAGCACCCCGTATTGTCCGGTGAAATTACGTATTCACGGCAATTTAATGGTACTAAAATTTCATCATCCATTTTTTGCCTTATGTATATGTAACCATCACACTCATAAAACTTCCCTATTTCCATTGTATCAATATATTCCTCAAGTGTAAGTTTGTTGTTTGCAATAATCTTACTGTGAGGTAAATCCACATATCTTATATGCCATGGTTCAAATGATATTCCTGTAATATCTGTTCCATGCTCTGGATAGC
>JAAZIT010000199.1 GCA_012800685.1 Clostridiales bacterium | reverse complement strand
TTTAACTTTAATTGGAATATGGGCTGGATGAATGACATGCTTAAGTATATGGCAATGGACCCAATACACAGAGCATTTAATCATAATATGCTAACATTTTCATTTTTCTATGCATTTTCAGAAAATTATATTTTGCCAATTTCTCATGACGAGGTTGTTCATGGAAAGGGTTCACTTATTCAAAAGATGTGGGGCGAGCCTGATCAAAAGTTTCCACAGGCAAAAGCTTTTCTTGCTTACATGATGGCACACCCTGGTAAGAAGCTTATGTTTATGGGAAGTGAATTTGGACAATTTAGAGAGTGGGATTATGAAAATAGCTTAGAGTGGTTTATGCCAGAAGAATATGATTTGCATAAAAATTATAAGCAATATGTTAAAAACCTAAATGAATTTTATTTAAAAAATACTCCAATGTGGGAGATTGATTATTCATGGGAAGGTTTTAATTGGATATCTAGTGACGATTATAAACAGAGTGTCATTATCTTTAGACGTATTGATAAAAAAGATAATGAGATAATCGTTGTGTGTAATTTTGTTCCTGTCGGCAGAGCTGTTTATAGCTTTGGCGTACCATATAGAGGAAGCTATACTGAGGTTTTTAACTCGGATTCAGATGATGGTTCAGCATATCTAAACGGTACTGTTGAATCAGAGCCCGTACCAATGCATGGATACGACCAATCTGTGACAGTTGAAATTCCGCCGTTTTCGGTAATGTATTTTACAGTTAAAAAAGCTCCTCCAAAGAAAAAAATAAGTACTTCTAAAGCTACGGGAAAAACTAAAGCAGAAAAATCTGCAACAAAACAACAAAAAATCTAACAATGGTGGGTGAATTTTATGATGAAGAAAAAAGAATGCGTTGCAATGCTGTTAGCAGGCGGTCAGGGAAGCCGTTTGTATGCATTGACACAGAAGGTTGCAAAGCCAGCTGTTACTTACGGTGCTAAGTATCGCATTATCGATTTCCCGTTGTCAAATTGTATTAATTCGGGAATTGATACAGTGGGTGTTTTAACACAATACCAGCCTCTTGTACTTAATGACTATATAGGCAATGGTCAACCTTGGGATTTGGACAGATTACATGGTGGAGTGCATATTCTACCTCCTTACCAAAAGGCTTCAGGTGCTGAATGGTATTCAGGTACAGCTAATGCTATTTACCAAAACCTTTCATTTATTGAAAGATACGATCCTGAATATGTAATTATCCTTTCTGGCGACCATATTTACAAGATGGACTATGCAAAAATGATTGCTTTTCATAGAGAAAAGGATGCTGCTTGTACAATTGCAGTTGTTGATGTTGAGCCTGCTGAGGCTTCACGTTTTGGTATTATGTTTGCTAGAGATGATGATGAAATTTATGATTTCGTTGAGAAGCCAAAAGAGCCAAAATCAACTCTTGCCTCAATGGGTATTTATGTTTTTTCATTCGACAAATTGAAAAAATACTTAACTGAAAATGAAAATGATAAGGAAGCAACTAAGGACTTTGGAAACAATATTATTCCAGCTCTTTTAGCAAATAACGAAAGAACCTTTGCTTATAGATTTGAGGGATATTGGAAGGACGTTGGTACAATCGACAGTCTTTGGGAAACAAATATGGACCTTATCAATCCTAATATTCCACTTGATCTATATGATCCAGCTTGGAAAATTTATTCAAGAAACCCAGTAATGCCTCCACATATTATTGGTAAGGAAGCTAAAATCCAAAACTCAATGGTTACTGAGGGATGTTATATAAACGGTACTGTTGATTTCTCAATGATTTCAAATGGCGTAACTATTGAAGAGGGTGCTAAGGTAACCGATTCAATACTAATGCCTGGTGCAGTTATTAAAAAGGACGCAATTGTAGAGTATGCTATTGTTGGTGAACATTCGATAATTGAAAGTAAGTGTCATATAGGCGCAAGACCTGAGGATATGGAAAATAGAGACGAGTGGGGCGTGGCAGTTGTAGGACATGGACTAACCCTATCAGAAGGAACAGTTGTTGCACCTAAGCAAATTGTTTCAGAAAATATGTAGGAAAGGGGAACATAAATTATGAATATGGGAAATGTTCTTGGATTAATATTTGCAAATATGCATGATATGACTTTAGGATATATGACAAAATCTCGCACAATGGGATCTGTATTAGTTGGTGGTAGATATAGACTTATCGACTTTCCGCTATCAAATATGGTGAACTGTGAAATTAGCGAGGTTGGGGTTATTACAAAAGCAAATTACCAGTCACTCTTAGATCATTTAGGTTCCGGAAGAGAATGGGATTTATCAAGAAAAAAAGGCGGACTACACATTTTGCCACCTTTTGGACACGTTGAAGCTGGTTTATATAGAGGAAGAATTGAGGCTCTTTATGGAGTACTTAGTTATATAAAATCAACAATGGCTGAATATGTATTTTTATCTGATTGTGATGTTATCACAAATATGGATATGAAGCCAATAATTAATTACCACATTGATAGTGAAGCTGATATAACAGTTGTTACTACTACTGGAGTATTTAATGAGGAGCAGACATTAAATAGCACTGTTGTTGGTGTTGACGATACAGGAAGAATCCATGATGTATTAATTCACAGCCCAATTAGTGGTCAATGTACAATAAGCCTAAATATGTTTGTTATTAAAAAATCAGCACTTATTGATTTAATTCAAAATTCAATTGCTAGAGGACTTTATAGCTTTGAAACAGATATTCTTCAAAGCAAGGTTAAAGAGCTTAGAATTATGTCATATGACTATAACGAATTTTATCGTAAGATAGATAGCATTGAAAGCTTCTTTAATGCAAACCTTGATTTAATTGATATTGAAAATTCAAGACAATTGTTCTTGCCAAATAGACCTATTTACACAAAGGTTCGTGATAACGCTCCTTCTAAGTACGGTCTTGATAGCAGTGTTACAAACTCAATTATTGCAGATGGATGTGTAATCGAGGGTGAGGTTGAAAATAGTGTTCTATTTAGAGGGGTAAAGGTAGGTAAAGGCACTAAGATTAAAAACTCAATTTTAATGCAGGATACTAAGGTTGGAAATGAATGCGAAATTTCTAACATTATTACAGACAAGGATGTTGTTATTAGCAATGATAGATTGCTAACAAGCTCTGCTTCATATCCAATGTATATTGGCAAGGGTGCATCTGTATAATTCAAAATGAATTTTGGAGGTCTTTTTATTGAATATTTTATATTGTGCTAGTGAAGCACTACCATTTGCAGCTTCAGGAGGACTTGCTGATGTAGCAGGTTCACTTCCGAGAGCTATAAATGAAGAAGGACATGATTGCAGAGTTGTAATGCCATACTATGGAAGCATTAAGCCTGAACTGAAAGAAAATTGTCAGTTCTTAACAAGCTTTAGTGTGCCAGTTGCTTGGAGAAACCAGTATTGTGGTGTGTACACAAGCTTTGTAAAGGGTGTTACATACTATTTGCTGGATAACGAATATTATTTTGAAAGAAATGGTATGTATGGTTTTTATGATGATGCTGAGAGATATATTTTCTTCTCAAGAGCCATTTTAGAGCTTTTGCATTATATTGACTTTAAACCATCTATACTTAATTGTAATGACTGGCAAACTGCACTCGTACCTGTTTACTATGATATTTTTTATCGTTATCAAGCAGGATATGAGGATATTAAAACGGTATTTACAATTCATAACATTGCTTATCAAGGACAGTATGGTCTTGAAATAATTAATGATATTATGGGTATTCCACTATACCATTCAAATATTTTGGAATATGACGGTGACGTAAACTTTATGAAGGGCGCAATTGAAACCGCTGATAAGGTTACAACTGTTTCACCAACCTATGCTAAAGAAATACTTGATCCATGGTTCTCACATGGACTAGATAGAATACTTCTTACTAAGCAATATAAGCTTTGTGGTTTCTTAAATGGTATAGATTTAGATGTTCATAATCCTGAAACTGATAAGCTTATTCCTGCAAACTTTTCTATTAAGGATAAGTCTGGAAAAGCTATTTGTAAGGCTAAGCTTTTACAGGAGATGGAAATTGCTCCTGGTAACGAGCCAGTTATAGGAATTGTAACTCGTTTTGTTGGACATAAAGGTCTTTACTTAATTAAATATGTTTTTGAAGATATTATTAGTTTAGGCTTTAAATTTGCAATACTCGGCTCTGGAGAAAAGATTTATGAAGATTTCTTCTCAGAAATGAGATATCGCTATCCTGATAGAGTTGGATTAACCTTGGGATTTGTTCCTGAGCTTTCTAAGAGAATATATGCTGGTGCAGATATGTTTCTAATGCCTTCACAAAGTGAACCATGCGGACTTGCACAGATGATATCTCTAAGATATGGAACTATTCCAATAGTTAGAGAAACAGGTGGACTTAAAGACAGTATTAAGGATGCTGGCGGATTTGGTGGTAACGGATTTACCTTTAAATCATATAACGCTCATGATATGCTTGATGCTTGTACAAGAGCGAGACATCTGTATGATGACCAAGTTGCTTGGGCTGATCTTGTAAACAATGGATTTAAACAAGATTTTAGCTGGAAACGCTCTGCTGAGCTTTACATTGGTCTTTACAATGATATTCACTAGATTTTTTTGTTGATAAGATACCGTTAGTTGCTTTTTGCACTGACGGTATCTTATTTTTGTATATAAAACTGTTAAATATATTGCCAACTTTAAGTAAGTGTGTTATAATTATTAACATGATAGTAGAAAGAAGGTATATAGTATGAATATACATTTTAAAAATATTTACTGTATTTTGCCTTGTGCTAAAACGTGTGGCACTGGACGTAGTTATGAAGTAAAGGAAACAAATATCTATGTAACTAACGATATTATTTCTGGAATTGGTACTGCACCAGATGGGTTTATTGCCGACAGAACGGTACAAGGCAAAAACAAAATTTTAAGTGTTGGTCTTGTTAATGCACATAACCACGCATATATGTCTGTTTTTAGAAATTCTGCTGATGACGTGCTTTTTGAGGAATGGCTATTTAAAAGAATATTACCTCTTGAAGATAAATTGGTTGACGAAGATATCTATTGGGGAACTCAGCTTTCCTGTCTTGAAATGCTTAAATCAGGAACAACTACTTTTTTAGATATGCATATTACTAAAAATATTGTTCCGAAGGCTGTTGAAGATGTTGGAATGAGAGCAGTTATTTCCAAGGGAATAGTTGGCGAGGGAACTGCTGAATATGGTTTAACTCGATTAGCTGACGCTAAGGAAGAGATAAATAATTTTAAAAATAGTAAGCTAGTTTCATTTATGCTTGCTCCTCATGCAATTTATACTTGTGATAGTGAGTATTTGAAAATTGTTACTGAGGAAGCAAAAAAGCTTAATGTGCCTATTCATACCCATTTGGCTGAATCGCCAGTTGAATTAAAGGACGCACTAGAAAAGTACGGAAAAACTCCAGTTGAATATTTGGCTGATTTAGGGGTATTTGATGTAAAAACAATTTGTGCACACTGTGTTCAGCTAAACGATAATGATATTGATATTTTCAAAAAATACAACGTGTCTGTTGCAGCAAACCCAGTTTCAAACTTAAAGCTTGCAAATGGAATTGCCCCAATTAAAAAAATGCTAGATAAAGGCATTAATGTTGCAATAGGAACTGATGGACCTGCAAGTAATAACGGACAAAATATGTTTAGGGAAATGAATTTCCATGCACTTCTTCATAAAGGTGTTAATCATGACGCTGAGGCTGTAAGTGCTTTAGAAACTTATAAATGTGCAACTGAAAATGGTGCAAAAGCTCTAGCACTTGATAATTGTGGAGTTTTAGAGGTAGGAAAAAAGGCGGATTTATTTGTAATGGATATTAATCAGCCACAATTTTATCCTAGAAATAATCTAATGTCAGCACTTTGCTATTCGGCAAGGGGAACAGAAATTGATATGGTTCTAGTTGACGGTAAAATATTAATTGAAGATGGTAAATCCACAACCTTAGACGAGGAAAAGATTTACTATAATGCTAGTAAGGTAATAGAAAGAATTACTAAATAAGGAGAGTTTTTAATGAAAAACGATATTAAAGATATTAATCTATGGGAAAGTGGAGCAAGAAAAATTCAGTGGGTAAAACAAAATATGTGCATACTAAGAGAGCTTGAGGAAAGATTTGCTGTAGAACAGCCTTTTAAGGGCTTAAAAGTGGCTTTGTCTGTACACCTTGAAGCTAAAACTGCATATTTGTGTAAGGTTTTAGCTGCTGGTGGTGCCGAAATGTATATCACTGGAAGTAATCCTCTTTCAACACAGGACGATGTTGCTGCTGCACTAGTTCATGATGGACTAAATGTATTTGCTTGGTATGCTGCAACTGAAGAGGAATATAATCGCCATATTGAAGAGGTTATTAAGGTTGGTCCTAATATTATTATTGATGATGGGGGAGACTTAGTTAATCATATTCATAATAATCACCCAGAGCTTATTCCAAATGTTCTTGGTGGCTGTGAAGAAACAACAACAGGAATCATTAGACTTATAGCAATGAACAATGAGAAAAAACTAAAGTTCCCAATGGTTCTTGTTAATAATGCAAAATGTAAATATTTATTTGATAATAGATATGGAACAGGTCAATCTGTTTGGGACGGCATTAATAGAACGACTAACCTTATAGTTGCTGGCAAAAACGTAGTCGTAGCTGGCTATGGTTGGTGTGGAAAAGGCGTTGCAATGCGTGCTAAGGGACTTGGAGCTTCAGTTATTATAACTGAAATCGACCCTGTTAAGGCTATTGAAGCTGTTATGGACGGATTTAAGGTTATGAAAATGGAAGATGCTGCTAAAATTGGTGACTTCTTTGTAACAGTAACAGGCTGTCGTGATGTTATAACTGAAAAATCATTTAACAACATGAAAGACGGTGCAATTTGCTGTAATGCGGGTCACTTTGATATAGAGGTTGATGTTGCCGGACTAAAAGAAATTGCCACTGAAACTCGTGAAGCAAGAAATAATATTCAAGGCTATAAGCTTTCAAATGGAAATTGGATTTATGTAATTGCAGAGGGAAGACTTGTAAACCTTGCTGCCGGTGACGGACACCCAGCTGAAATTATGGATATGTCTTTTGCAATTCAAGCACTTTCTGCTGCATATATCGTTAAAAATAGTGGTAAGTTTGATAGTATGATAGTTGATGTTCCAGAAGAGGTTGACAATCAGGTGGCTGTTGCAAAGCTTAAGGACTGGGATTTTGAAATTGATGAGCTTACAAAGGTTCAAACTGATTATTTAAATAATGCATAATTTTATTGCGTAAAATTTTGATGAGTGGTTATATTTTATTAAGAGTTATTATCAATAAAAACTACGTTGTTTTTATCTTTATTTGATGCAATTTAATATTTAAAAATAAAACAGCCAACATTGTAAAAATGTTGGCTGTTTATCTATTTAGGCTTCATATTTTCAAAAGTCTCTTTCATAAGGTCTATTGCTTTTTGCTTTTTATTTAGCATAATTGAAAAATAAGGCTTTTTTTGGTCGCTAAAAAGAATTCTACCTTTGTATGAAACAGCTAGTGCCTGTATTTGTTCAACTGTTGGGGATTTAATATAAAAAATTACATTTTGCCCACGTTGAGCAATTTCAGTTATACCAAAAGATGAAGCAGTATTTCTTAGAATTGCAACATTAATTAGCCCAATAACTGATTTTGGTGGTTCACCATATCTATCAATTAACTCGTCGATAACGTCTTGTGAATCCTCTTCGGTTTCTATAAAAGCAATTCTTCTATATACGTCAATACGTTGTGATAGGCTTTCAACATACTTGTCTGGAATATAAGCATCTATTGAAATGTCAACTAAGCAGTCCTCAGATGAGCTTGGTAAGGCAATACCTTTTTGCTCTGCAATAGCCTCATTAAGAAGTCTTAGATACATATCATAGCCTACTGCGTCCATGTGACCATGCTG
>JAAZIT010000198.1 GCA_012800685.1 Clostridiales bacterium | reverse complement strand
CACGGCTTCCCCAACGTCCAAAGCCCATAAGGATAAACTTCTTTTGAGGGAGCAATAAATTAAGCTGTCCAATTGCGTTACCCACAGCCAACAAATCATTACGACTTTCAAGTTTTTTGTATCCGTCACCGTCAACATAAACTATATATCGAATATTTTCAATTTTTCCATTTGAAATGAACTTGTTTCCAATAAATAGTGTATTCTGTTCTGGAAGATGTTTCGGAATTGGTGCTGGCTCTTTAGATGTCCCTCTATTTAGCGAACGACATTGGAGAAGATATAAATCCTTTCCGTCATGTGCAAATTCTAAATCAACTTCAACACTTATTTTTTCTTTTAAAACCGTTAGCATTTTAAGAATAACATCAGGAAAATTTGTATTTGATAAAACACCATCAAAGGTTACAACCATATCATCTTTCTTTGGAGAGAGCTCTAAAGAATTTTTGTTCTCCATTATTTCTGGATGATATACAGAGACCATTTTATGAAGCTTTGGGAACTGATTTCCATATTTTTTTAAGAATTGGTTAATCTCAACGGTTTCAAAGCAGTTCTTTTCTAGGTTTATTAAATCAATATATTTTAATGCATAGCGTTTAATATCCTGCGGATTTTGATTAATCCTAAAACCAGAATTTTTTGGAGAAAATAAGACAGGATAGTCTGAAACCCTGTCAACGGCGCGAGTCCCAAGTCCCATTACAAGCCTTACAAGTCCACCATCTCGTGTTATTCTAGGTGACCAACAAAGGGGATTTTCCGAAAATGCTACTCCAGCGAAAAGTGGCATATAGTATGGACCTATTCTCGTTCCAACAACCTCTTGAATTAAAATACCCATTTTCTCTGAAAAATGAAGAAGATGTCTTTGCGACCTGTATTCCACAGAATCAGGGTTGTATTGTGATGAATATACCTCGAGTATTGCATCGGTTAATGCGTCGAGACGTTCTTGTTTTGTGCCTTGATTAGAAAGATAAAGGCTTTTGTACTTTCCGCTAAATGCTGAATTACTTCTATCCTCAAGAAGTGAAGATGACCTAACAATTATTGGTGTGTCCTTTAAATCATCAAGAAGAATTACAAGCATTTTCAAAATATGAGAGGGAAGTCTTGCGTTTTTAATTTTTGTAACTATATCGTTATAAGTCATGCGAATGTAGGAAATAGAATTGTATTTATAGGCATTCATTTCCTCCATGTGATTATATCGTAAAAATTCATCAATCTGGTCTGCTGCTAGATACCAAGTCTTTGGAGTTTTAATGTTTTCAAGCAAAGGTTCAGTTTTAGAAATATGCTTTAATATTTGTTCAGCAATAAACAATCCTGCACCTTTTCCACCAATGCTTCCAAAAGATTGTGAAGAACCTATTATTTTTGCAATTATAGGCTGAAAATCTTTAATTGAAAGGTTTCCAATAACTCTATCAATTAGATTTTCGTCACTAGTTAAAAATCGGTGACAAAGCTCTGCAATCAGCCATTTTTCTGTAGGAGTTTGTTCTGTTAAGCTTTTGGCTTGACTTGTAAAGTTTTCAACAGCATCTAATATTTCACTAACCTGAGCATTTTTGTCTCCAACAGCTTTAACTAGAGAAAAAACTCGCTCATCTTGAATCCATTGGTTAATTAACCCTCGTATTTCAGAGCATGAAATAAATGCTGATGCTCTTGCAACAAGTGTGTGACTGTATTCAAGTGAATCCGGAACAACAGCTTTTGGCAATGGTGTGTTAACCTCGCCATAAGTCAAAGCTGGTGATGACTTTTTGTAAAATTTGTCGTTAACTAAATGTCCCTCAAGACCACTAACGTAGACTTGAAGCTTTTGACAAATTCTAGTCAAAATTTCAGGATTGGCTTTTTGAAGCATGTCAAGAACTAAATTTATTTCTCGCTGTGAGTTTAAGGCAAGCTGAGAAATTCTAGCAGAAACCGCATTAACAATTTTTATTTCAGTAGAAAGAAGGCTCGGTATATTTTCGTTATCTTTTTTCATATAGCGAATCTCAAGCATTCCCACTGGTTTGTTGTCCATAAGAATAGGAGCTTTATGGAGAAATACGGATAAACTAAAATCGGGTGGCGCAAATTGAACACCATACAAGTCAACCTGCACTCGGCAGATATCTGGTTGTGAAAAGCCCGAAGGAAGAATTTGAACTATTTTGTTCATAGCAACAGGTAATGGAAGCTTCTTGTCTTGCAAGATATCATCAACTGCATACATACACTCTAGTTCTTTTTCTCTCTCTGCCAACAACCATGTACTTTTTTTGTTCATTTTGGCACCACCCTTATTAGAGTTTATAAAGTTTTATATGATTGTTTTAACCCAAATTTCAGATTATATCCAACCACGAAGCTTAACAGCACTTGCAACTCTGTTAATTGCAATTACGTAAGCTGCGTCACGCATGTAAAGATCTTTTTCTACTGACAAGTCGTAAACGGCTTTAAAAGCTTTAGTCATTATGTATTTTAGCTTCTCGTTAACTTCATCCTCGCCCCAGAAATAGTTCATGTTACACTGAACCTGCTCAAAGTAGCTACAAGTTACTCCACCAGCGTTTGCTAGGAAGTCAGGAACAATAGTAATGCCTCTTTCTTTGATTAGTGGATCACAGTCAGGAGTTGTAGGGCCATTTGCGGCCTCACAAATAATCTTAACCTGCTTTGAGATGTTAGGGAATACAGCTGGTGTAATCTGATTTTCAAGAGCAGCAGGAATTAGAATATCAACATCTTGTGATATCCAAGCATCACCGTCAAGAATTTCGCAACCAAGTGCAACAGCCTTTTCTTTGTCAATGCTTCCGAATGAATCCTTAATGCCACGAAGACCTTCAATGTCAAGTCCGTCAGCATTAAAGAATGTATAAGCCTTTAAATCTTTGTTATCCCAACATGAAACTGCCTTAACCTTACCGCCTAGCTTTGTGTAAAGCTCAGCCGCATATTCAGCAACGTTTCCAAAGCCTTGAATACTTGATGTTGTTTGCGCAGGGTCAATTTTAAGTTCCTTTAAAAGACTTTCAAGAACATAGATAACTCCATAACCAGTTGCTGCTGTACGTCCAATTGAACCACCCATGCCTACTGGCTTACCAGTGATTACTCCAGGGTACATACCGCCTGATATAGCCTCATATTCGTCCATCATCCAAAGCATATGTTGACCATTAGTCATTACGTCTGGGGCTGGAACATCAATGTTTGGACCTAATTGATCAGCAAGCTGACGAACGTATCCACGACATAGACGCTCTTGCTCTGCTAGTGATAGGTTACGTGGGTCACAAATAACTCCACCCTTGCCTCCGCCTAGTGGAATATCTACTACTGCACATTTCCATGT
>JAAZIT010000197.1 GCA_012800685.1 Clostridiales bacterium | reverse complement strand
TATCTTAACCAGAGCCATAATACATAGGTTTTATATAAGATAACTTGCTAATAGCTACTTAAATAACACAATAATACACTAGTGCAATAGTAAACTAATAAGGTTTACAGCCTGATTTTAAAAGCTTGTATTCAATGCTGTCAACAAGTGCCATTACTGAAGCGTTTATAATGTCTGTTGATGAACCAACTGTTGTCCACACGTCAGTTCCGTCTGTTGACTCAACTAAAACCCTAACAGCCGCAGCTGTTGCAGAGGTTGTGTCCACAACTCTAACCTTGTAGTCAATTAGCCTAAATCCCTCAAGATCAGGATAAAATTCAACTAATGCAGCTCTTAAAGCCTTGTCAATTGCATTAACTGGACCGTTGCCCTCATCAGCGGCAATCTTGTATTGATCACCAACCTTAAGCTTTATTAGTCCACTTCCAGGGGTGTTGGCTGTATCAACTGGTTCAGAGATTATTTTAAAGTATTCAATGCTAAAATATGGTTTAAAATCCCCTAAGAACTTTCTAACCAAGAGTTCAAATGACGCTGATGCAGCTTCATATTGATAACCCTTTTGCTCTTGTTCCTTTAGCATTGCAAGAATCTCAACAAGCTCTGGTGATTCTTTTGTAATCTGTGGCGCAAAGTTCTTTAGCTTTTGCAAAACTGCCGATTTTCCAGAAACCTCGCTGAGTAAGAATTGTCTTTGATTTCCAACCTGTTCTGGGCATATATGCTCGAAGGATTTTGGAAGCTTCGTAACTCCGTCAATGTGCATTCCTCCCTTGTGGGCAAATGCAGATTTTCCCACATAAGGAAGATTGTCTTCTAAGGTTATGTTAGATATATCAGAAATATATCTAGCACAAATCGTAAGTTTTTTTAGGTTTTCTTCTGGAATTAAATCATATCCAAGCTTAATTTGAAGATTCGGAATAAGCGTTGCAAGACAGGTATTACCACATCTTTCACCAATTCCAATAAATGTTCCGTGAATTTGCTCTGCCCCTGCCATTACACCAGCAATAGTATTTGCGACAGCACAATCGGTATCATTGTGACAGTGAATTCCAACAGGGATTGAAAGTGCATTAACAGCTTTTTTTGTCCAGCTTTCAATCTCAAAAGGAAAACATCCTCCATTTGTATCGCATAGAATTGCATATGATGCACCAGCATTTTGAGCCGCTTGAAGAACCTCAAAAGCATACTCTGGATTATTCTTACAGCCGTCAAAGAAATGCTCTGCATAGAAAAATACATCTTTTCCATTATCTTTTAGGTATTTGATTGTATCCGTTATCATTGCAATATTTTCTTCTAAAGTTGTGTGAAGAACTTCAGTAGCGTGTAAATCCCAGCTCTTTCCGAAAATAGCAACAGTCTTCACATTAATTTTCGCCATAACCTCAACAGATTTGTCCTGCCTAACATCAACACCAACTCGTCTTGTAGAACCGAAAGCAACTATTTGAGCACTTTTAAGCTCTAAATCAGCAACCTTTTCAAAAAACTCTACGTCCTTTGGATTAGAAAAAGGGTTGCCAGCCTCGATATAAGAAACGCCCAAATCATCAAGAGCCTTAACTATATTAACCTTGTCCATAACGGAAAAGTTCACGTTTTCGCCTTGTGCGCCGTCACGAAGGGTTGAATCGAATAAATATAACTTTTTCATATTCTCATTCCTTTCAAATAACTAATCGTCAATTTCAATTTCCATAATAGGCTTGTAAACATCCTCGCCAGCAGGAACCATTGGAAGTACATTTATATCCTTGTGTATTCTAACATCAATTAGACAAGGTGTATTGCACTGAATTGCCTGTTCTAAGACTGGTCTAATCTCAGACTTCTTAGCAATTATAAAACCTTTTATTCCAAAAGCCTCTGCAAGCTTCATAAAATCTGTTCCTCTGTCAATGTTAGTTTGTGAAAATCTCTTGCCGTAAAAAAGCCTCTGCCATTGACGTACCATTCCAAGAACGTTGTTGTCAAATACCATTTCTATAACTGGTATTTGGTGCTTTGCTAAGCTTGAAAGCTCGTTGCAGTTCATGAAAAAGCTTCCGTCTCCTGCTACATTTACAACTGTCCTGTCAGGGTTTCCAACCTTTGAACCGATTGCAGAACCTAGCCCATAGCCCATTGTCCCAAGTCCACCACTAGATGCAAAGCTTCTAGCCTTTTTAAAATTATAATATTGTGCAGCCCACATTTGATGCTGTCCAACTTCAGTTGTTATTATTGCATTACCATTGGTTAAATCGTCAAGTACCGCTAAAACGTCAGAAGGCAAAACCTCCTCATCGTCCTCAAATGGAACCATATGAAGTGGATATTCAGCTTTCCAAGCGTATACCTTTTCAAGCCATTCCTTGTTATCATGCTGCGAAATCTTTTGGTTAAGCTTTCCTAGAATATATGCTAAATCCCCTTGAACGCTTTGGGTTACGGCAATGTTTTTTCCAATTTCCTTAGGATCAATTTCTATGTGAAGGATTTTAGTTCCCTCTCCAAAAGTCTTTGGATTGCAAGAAACTCTATCCGAAAATCTTGAGCCTAAAACAATCATTAAATCACATTCAGCTAAAGTCATTGCGGCTGTTTTTGTTCCGTGCATACCAAGCATACCAATAAAGTTGTCTTTAGTGTTGTCGAAAGCACACTGTCCCATTAACGAAAGAGAAACAGGTGCGTCAAGCTTGCTAACAAACTCTGACATTTCCTGAACAGCATCACAAGAAACTACTCCACCGCCAGCGTATATAAAAGGTTTTTTACTTTCCTCAATTATTTTAACTGCTTCGTCAATCTGTCCATCAACATCTTTTGGAATAAGCCTTTCATTTGCTCTTATTGGCTTGTTTTCAAACTCGCAAACAGTCGCAGAAATGTCCTTTGGAATGTCAATAAGAACTGGACCTTTTCTTCCTTGATTTGCAATAAAGAATGCCTCTCTTATTGTATCAGCAAGCTTTGTAACATCCATAACCTGATAATTTTTCTTTGTAATCGCTTTAGTTATTGAGCAAATGTTTACTTCTTGAAAGCTGTCTAATCCTAAAAGTTCTGTTCCGACATTTCCAGTAAAAGCAACCATAGGAATTGAATCCATATAAGCAGTTGCAATTCCAGTTACTAGGTTAGTTGCCCCTGGTCCAGATGTGGCAATTACCACTCCGGTTTTTCCAGTAGTTCTAGCATAACCATCTGCCGCATGACTTGCAGCCTGCTCGTGAGCTGTAATCACATGGTGAATTCTGTGAGAATTTTTGTAAAGGGCATCATAAATGTTTAGAACCGCCCCACCTGGATAACCAAAAACCGTATCCACACCCTGCTCAACTAAGCACTCCATAATAATTTCCGAACCATTACATTTCATATTATTTCCTCCTATCACATTTTAATCCTCAATATATTTTCCTTAAAAACAAAAAAACCTCCGCCTCACACGCCTAACTAAAATAGTTAAAACGATAAAGAGGTGAAAGTTAAAATTCCACGATACCACTCTTATTGACGAAAATTCGTCCACTCAGTGCACTAAAGATATAGCTACATCCAACAATGTGCCTCTCTGTAACGGGAGAACCCGAACTAACTTACTTACCACTTAGGCTTTGAGCAGTTTGCTCAGAGGTGATTGAATTAAAGGCTCGATACTGTTTCACATCATCCAACAGCTTTCTGAAATCGACACGTTTTAAATCTGTCCTCATCAACGCATTTTTTAAATATTACTATCATTATAGTGTTTTTTCTTTAGTTTGTCAAGTGGTTAAATGTTTTTTAATAATTTTAATTAAAAATAGTAACAATTGAGCTGTCTAATCTTTTGTTTTATGACTTTTATATTATAAATACTAGCAATTAGCAATTAGCAATTAGCAACTAAAAACTAGAAACAGCAATTAAAATATTTACTTTTCCATTTTTAATAGCATAAATAATTACAGATTTTTCTACAAAATATTCTAAACTAACAAAATATATATTTATCTCTCTTGTAAAAATCGTTTCCCTGTTACTTCTAGGTTTAACAACATTAAAACCCAATAAAAATTTTTTCTTACAAATTAAAAGCTTAATATTTTTATGCTACTTAATCAAAAATAGGAAACAGCTGTTATTCTACTCAGACAAATTCTCGCCATTAACACCCAATAAAAAAGCCCTTGACAAAAATCAAAGGCTTAATATTTTTTATTTCTAAGCTAACAAATAGATAATCTTATATTGCTTATAATTTAACACCATTTTCAATAAGCAATGCCCTAGCTGATTCAACCGAGTCAATTCCAGTTGGATTTTTAACAGGGGCAAACTCATTGTTTCTAACAACCTCGTATGAAAGACAGCTATCCTGTTTGTGAACCATATCAAGAACAAGGGTTTCAAACTTGTATCCGTTGGCTGTATCAGGCTTAACAAACTCACCGTTATCAGTCATATAAGGGATTTTCTTTTCAACAACATGAATTGGCATTTGTTCATTTACAATGCTCTCAAGCTTTTTTAAACTAAATAGATAATTTAAAATTACACCATAATTATAAGAAAGTCTGCCGTCATCCTCACGCATTGTACGCATATCATCAGTCATTTCATAGTATTCAACAATTGATGGTCTTCCGTCCTCAAGACATAAAACCCCCACACGTTCCTCTGGCTCAGCCTTGCTAACGACCTTTCCACCAGACTCGCTCCCTGAGAGAATTACAGCACCTAAGAAAGCCGGATCAGCAATTCGCTGAAGAACGTTGTCAACAGCAAAAACATTTAACCATTCAATTCCTCTGTCCTTTAGTTCACTAAGAAGTCCTGCTCTTACCATTGATGAGAACCAACCACCATTTCCGTTTGGTGATAGAGAAATTGTTGATTTACTTTCCATATATACCTTGCCATTAAAATCCGTTGATGGTGCCATATCTTGAATAAAGAAACGTACAAAATCACTGTTATAACCAAAAAAGTCCTTTTCCTTAAAAAACTCTATGGTATCCTTATTATTTTTTTCACTTGTCATTATATATAGAGGTATCCACGCATCAGCTTGCTTTACAACATCCATTAGATTGTTGATAAGACACTGAAATATGTATATTTCATGGTTTATACCCATATTAAACATTCCCTTAGGCTTGTCAAACCCAAGTCTAGTTCCCTGTCCGCCAGCAAGCAAAACTGCCGCTGCTTTTCCTGCTTTAATAGCCTCAATACCAGCATCAGTAAACTCCTGCTTTTTTTTAGCAATTTCTTCAATAGTTGTTGCACCTAAAGGAACAAACTTGCCCCTTTCAGCGTGTTCATTGCCCTTATCCTTTAGACTTTCCAATACAGAAAAATCAATGAGCTTAATTTGTGAGAGAAGATTTTTTTGTTCCTCCTCAGAAAGCTCATGGTAATATTCAAGAATGTGACTTTGACCATACTTTGCTAATAGTTCTTTAGCTGTTTCAAAATTCAACATATAAACTCCCCCGATAACATTTATTATTAACAAACTTTATTATACCATTTTAACCGCAAAAAATCAATATCTAATAATTTACTGGCTTTAAAATTATATTAAACAAAAATATATTAGTTTTTATAAATCACCATTGGATTTTTTGAGATATTGTGGTATAATAATAAAATAATTATAGTTATTGTAAAAATTAAAAAGAAATAGGTAAAAAATGTTTATTGAAGAATATAATTCACTCGCTAACTCAGCGGTAAAAAAGACCTCGCTGCTTAAAAATAATTTTCTTGCATATTTTATGCTTTCCGTCCTTGCTGGAATGTTTATCGGACTAGGCGTAATACTTGTTTATACAATTTATGGGCTTTGTAACGCTAATCCCTATGCAAAAATTATTATGGGTGGTGCTTTTAGTGCAGCACTAAGTCTTGTGATTTTTGCAGGGGCAGAGCTTTATACAAGTAACACCATGATAATGGGTGCTGGAATACTAAAGAGGAAGATAAAATTTCTATCTGTATTAAAGCTAATTATCGTTTGTTATTTAGGTAATTTAATTGGAGCAATTCTACTTTCAACAATGTTTCACTTTTCAGGATTAAATACAGGAATTACAGCCAAAGTCATTGCCGAAACTGCCCAACTTAAAATGACTCTTCCAATTGAACAGCTTTTTTTAAGAGGTGTTCTTTGTAATATTCTTGTGTGCCTTGCAGTATGGTGCACATATAAATGTAAATCTGAAAGTGGAAAGCTAATAATGATTTTTTGGTGTATGCTTGCATTTTTCACTGTTGGATACGAGCACTGTGTTGCAAATATGACTGTTATGACTATCGCACTCTTTAAGCCCTCTGGAGAAGCTTTAAGCCTAGCCGGATACGCTTATAACCTTGCTATTTCAACTGTCGCCAACTTAATTGGTGGCGTTGTTTTCGTGGCTTTGCCATACTTTATAGCTTCTAAAAATACAACAAAATAAGAAAAAACCTTTTGTTCCATTTTAATGATAATAAACAAAAGGTTTTTAAGGTTTTTACTTTAAAAGAATTAAATTTATATTATTTAACCTGTAATTATAATCTTCTATCTTTATTATTAGAATATAATATTTTATTTTTGCTTTTAAATAACTATGATACTTATTTAAAAGCCTTAATAGAGCCTCTATTCAGTATGATTATATTATGACACAAAAAACACGCCGTACCTTAGCAAGATTGCTATAAGTACAGCGTGTTTTTGCACGTATCTAACTTTGTTCTACATAGTTTTTATCTTTTTATCTTTTTCTGTTAAACTCTAAATTAGTTTTTAATTATTGATGTCAACAAATTATTAAGGCTTTCTTTAGATGTGTTATTTAAACAAATATCGAAGTTAATTTCTTTATAAGAAAACAATGTTCTGTAAGTTTTCTCATTGTAATAGACAGCAGCATTAACGCCATTTATTTTTGAAAGCTCTTTCTCGTTCGTTGTCATATTCCATTCATCAAGGGTCTTTTTACTAGCCTCAACTATAATGTTAATATCACCCACGTCACCAACCTTGTAATCAAACACATAGTTGTATACGTAAAACTCATCACCAGTTCCCACTCTTGCTAAAGTGGCTTTAAACGAATTAAGCACATAATCATCTGGAATAGAACTAATAAATTCGTCATATTCAACTCCTATTACCTCTTCAAACCCAATAAGCATATTAGCCTTTTCGCCCTCATCTAATTCTTCATATTTCATGTATAACACATCATTATTTAAATCATTAGTGGGTAACATAAATTCGTTTATGACTAATTTAACGTCAGACTGTTTTGGGTCTGAATCCACCTCGTTATTTCTATCTGTTTTTGAATTAACAGTACCTGTAACCTTGTTGGTAGGAATAGTGGTGGTAATGTAAGTTTCAGTAACGGTTGACGCACTATCGCTGTTACTATTATTAATATTAGTATAGCTATTATTGGTAACAGCTATATAAGTGGTCATTGTTAAAGCACCATTTCCACTTGTAGTTGTGGTGCTAGTTATGCCACCATCATCGCTAATCTCTTTACCAGATGATTTAGTTTTGATAGAGTTATCTCTTAAAGATAAAGTACCAATAACCACCGCCGAAATCATTAAGACGAAGCACGCAACCGCCAAGCCAATTGGCCTATGAACAACAATTTTTGTGTCCTCTTTTGCGCCAGCAACTATATCTGGTGTTAGTATATAACTATGGACACGGAAAGT
>JAAZIT010000196.1 GCA_012800685.1 Clostridiales bacterium | reverse complement strand
TTGCCATCGCAAACTCAACTGTGTTAGTGTTTCCTGCAAAAGCCTCATAATTCGCTTCAATACAGTAAAGTCCCTCTTCGGGTACATCTACTTTAAAGCTAACTTGTCCCTCTTGGTTTGTCCATTTCATTACATTGTCAAGTCCGTCAGCTGAACCAACCGAAATCTCCGCTTCAGCAATGGCTGAAATATAATCTTTTCCATAGATATAAATCTCTTGGTTCGGTCTAGCAGCATCAGCATGCTTTTCCAGAAATGCACTATATACATTATCCCTATCCGACGCATCAATATCATCAATTGATATTATTGATTCATCGTTATTTCCTGGTACATTTGTGGATTGGTCCGATACAATATCGGCAAATGCCGCAGGAGCCATAGATAAGCATATTATTAGTGCAAGTGCGCTAGCTGTTAATCGCCTGAACTTTGTTTTTTTCACTATAATCCACCTTTCATATTTTTTGCCCTCTATTAGTTATATTTAAACTTAGGCTATATCTCCCTAATGGGTTATAAAGTTGTTAAATTTGGTCTCGCTAGTCAGATTTGAAAACCACTATACGTTTGCTTTCTTCATCAAGATCTACCTTAACCTTTTCTCCGCCCTTAATACTAAGCGCTTCGATATATTCCTTTGGAAGCTGTATTCGTCCTGATCTATCAAGAACTATTAGCTCCTCATGCAAAGCTTCTTCTTCCTTTTCCACCATAACAATGTCCCCAAGCTCATTAAGCTCTTCAACATACGATTTTCGGCGGACAATTTCAGAGGAAGTTCTTCCATCTCTTATAGCAACAACTCTATCAATCTTTTTAGATAGATTAACGTCATGGGTTACGATTACTATTGTTAACCCCTCTGTTCTATTAAGTTCCTTAAAAATATCAAGAATCACTTCAGATGTTTTTGTATCAACTGCTCCAGTAGGCTCATCAGCCAGCAAGAGCTTTGGATTATTTGAAAGGGCAATGGCTATTGCTACTCTCTGTTGTTCTCCACCAGACATTTGGTCTAGTCTTGAATTTTTCCTGTGGGATAACCCAACCTTGCCTAAAAGCTCCTCAGCTCGCTTTCGCCTTGCTTTTACACCTTTAAGAAGCATTGGCATTTCAACATTTTGTACCGCTGTTAAATAAGGTACAAGGTTTCTTGCGTTGTTCTGCCAAACAAAGCCTACGGTATTTCTCTTGTATTTAATATAGTCTTGGTCGGTAAACTTCAAAAGATTCTCTCCGTTAACATAAAGGCTTCCCGCAGAAGGCTTATCTAATCCCCCTAGCATATTTAATAGGGTTGACTTTCCACTTCCGGAGTTTCCTACAATTGCCATTAGCTCGCCTTTTTTGATTTCTAAATCAAGTCCTTGAAGTGCCACAACCTCAATTTCAGAGGTTTTATAAATCTTCACAAGGTTTTCACAGCGTATCATGTAGTCATCATTTTTTTCTGGTATACTTTCATTAATCTTATAGACGTCACTCAACTATCTCACCGTCCTCTAAAGTGTATACTTTGTCGGCAATGTCAATCATACTTGGGTCGTGGGTTGTCATAATAATTGTCATACCAAATCTTGCAACTAATTCTTTAAACAGCTTAACAATATAAAGTGATGTTGCCGTATCTAGTTCAGCAGTAGGTTCGTCCGCAAAGACAACTAATGGATTGTGAGCAATAGCCCTAGCGATCGCAACTCTTTGTTGTTCTCCACCCGAAAGCTCCCCTGGTCGGTGAAACATTCTCTTTTCAAGACCCACATTAGCCAAAACCTCTCTCGTTCGCTTATCACGCAAATCGTAAGGATATTTCGCTAATCTAAGTCCAAATTCAACATTTTCGTATGCTGTCATACTTGAAATTAGTGCTATAGACTGAAAAACAAAGGCCATTTGGTAACGCCTAAGGTCGTCTCGTTTTTTCTCGGAAATATCAGTTATAACATCACCCTTAAAAAACACCTTACCCTTAGTCGGTTTATCAAGTGCCCCTAATATGTTTGTTAACGTAGTTTTTCCACTCCCTGAACGTCCTCTGAGAATTGTAAGCGAACCTTTTTCAATCTCAACATTAACGTTCTTGAGCGCTCGTACTACGCTTCCATCACCAATTTTAAAATCTCTGCATAATTCCTTGGTAGATATAATTATTTCTGCCATCGAAATGCTCCTTAACAACAAATAAATGATTTTGTTTTCTAATTTTGTGATATTTAACTTTGCGACTATGCAACTATGCAACTATGCAACTAGGTGACTTTCCAGTTATATAACTTTTCAGCTATTTAACTATGAAACTTTCAGCTTTGCAGTTATAAAAATATGTGTTTATTCAGCTACCACAGTTTGATTACACGAAAAATAATGCCGAAAATTATTTCTTTGAAAAAATCTGCTTTTTTGTGCAAATTGTTCAATTTCGGCATATGTAGTGATCGCTTTCTGTTTTACCTACAACATGTAGACTTTTGGTAAAAAATGCTAATAACATATGTGCTTTTGGTTTTTTTATTATTTATTTTTGTGCAAATAGTGATATTTAGCTAAGCTTAATTATAACAAATTCACAATACTATGTCAAGTTTTATTAGGTGCTTTAAACCATTAATTTTTTCCTCAACCAGCTGATTTTTGTGCAACTTAAACAAAACTTATCAACATATTTAGCAATGGTAACAATGTATAATTTAACTATATAACCATAACACAAAAAAGCTACAATTCAGCACAGAATTTCTAAATATAAATCACAATAAATATATATTTGGATGTTAATAAAGTGCCACTAATTCATTATCTTACATGATTTTCCAACGGAAATAAAAGTATCAGCTATATTTCTCATTAGAGATAAGCTGATACTTTTATTTTATTATGTTTAGTATAATATTCTTATATGCTTGATTTTTTAATTACTCCGAATTTACAAGCCTCGACACACTCACCACAGTTTGTGCATTTAGAATAATCGATGATAGCAAAATTGTTTTCGACTTTGATTGCATTAACAGGACATTTTCTTTCGCACATTTTACAGCCAATACAGCCATTTCTACATATAGCCCTTGTAACCTTTCCAATATCCGTTGATGAACATACCACCTCAACATTTTGATGTTCAGGTCTAATAACAATTAGGTTGTTAGGACATGTCTTAACACAAAGCCCACAACCAACACATTTAATAGGGTTAATCACAGCTATTTCATTATCTATGCAAATAGCCCCCTCTGGACAGACGTTAACGCAGTCGCCAAATCCCAAACAGCCATTTGTACAAACCTTGCTTCCGCTATAAAATTGGTTTGATGCCCTACAGGATTGAATTCCCTTATAGACATATTTTTTTGCCGTTACATTACAGTCTCCGCCGCATTTTACAAAAGCCTTAACTATTTCAGATTTTTTTTCTTCCACATCCATTATTGATGAAAGTTTTTTTACAACATTCTCTCCTCCTGGCTTGCAGAGGTTGCAATCCTCACCGCCTAAAACAGCCTGAGCATAATCCCCACAACCTGAATACCCACAAGCACCACAGTTTATATTGGGCAGTGTCTCTTGAAGCATTTCTAGTCGCTCATCTGTTTTCACTTCAAATATTTTGGAAACCACCGTTAGTAGTATTCCTGCTACAGCGCCTATTGTAGCGAACACCAGTACAGGCAGTATGTAGTCCATGGTAATCCTCCTTTAATAGTTGGATAGTTAGAGTTAGATAGTTTATAGTTAAATAGAACGAAAGCCAAGTATTAATCGTTATTGCCAATAGTTAAAAGCTATGTAATCTTAATTTTATAATCTTAATTAACAAATTCCAAGCTTAACCACTTTAAGTTACATTGTTATTTTAACTATATTTTTTTGTCAAGTCAATTTATTAGGTTATGACTAATTAATTATTACGTCTATTAACACAAGATTTGTCTGTTTATATAGTATACTTTCCTTTTAACCTTAATTCTTAATTTTTAATTATGCAAAAAGTCCCGAAAATCCCATAAAGCTTAGAGAAACTATTGCGGCTGCAATTAAGGTTGCTGGAACACCTTTAAATGTTTCTGGAATATCAGCATACTCAATCTTAGACCTAACGCCAGAGAACAATAAAAGTGCAAGGGTAAATGCAAGACCTGTTCCAAATGCATTAACTAGGGACTGTACAAGAGTGTACTGATGGTCGATATTAGAAATAGTTACACCTAATACCGCACAGTTAGTTGTTATAAGGGGAAGATAAATTCCCAATGCCTTATATAAAGGTGGAATCATCTTTTTAAGTATTATTTCAACAATCTGAACAAAAAGCGCAATAACTAAAATAAACGCTATAGTTTTTAAATAGTCCACTTCAAGAGGAATTAGAAGAAATTTATAAACTGGATAAGTAACTAGAGTTGCACAAACCATTACAAAGATTACTGCAAGCCCCATTCCTAGTGAGTTTTTTATTTTTTTCGATACACCCAAGAAAGGGCAGATACCTTTAAACTGGGACAAAACCACGTTGTCAACTAGCACAGCGGTAATCATAATAATAATTAAATTCTTAATCATTAGTTAGCCTCCTTTGCTGTTTTGCTGCAATCCGACTTGTTTTCTTCATTTTCAATCATTGTACATGAGCTAAAATGAGGACAGCCAGAACAGCCAATTTCCTTAGGTGGCTTTTTATTCGCTATTTTATTAACCAACGCAATTATACATCCAAGTACAAAAAATCCTCCAGCTGGCATAATAAAAATCATCATATTATCAACAGATTTAGGAAGAACCTGTAGCCCAAACCATTGTCCAGAACCAATTATTTCTCTAATTGAGCCCATTGCAAAAAGGGCTAGTGTAAATCCGATTCCCATTCCAAGACCGTCAAGAATTGATGGAATCACCTTGTTTTTACTCGCAAAGGCTTCAGCACGACCTAGAATAATACAGTTTACAGTTATAAGGGGAAGAAATATTCCCAAAGCTGAGTAAAGGCTCGGTATATAAGATTTCATCAAAAGCTCAACCACAGTAACAAAACCTGCTATAATAACAATAAAACAGGGAAGTCGCACAGTCTTTGGAATTGCATTTTTCAAAAGTGATAATACAAAATTAGAGCATACCAAAACGAATGTTGTGGCAAGTCCCATACCTATAGCATTTGAGGCAAGGTTAGTAATAGCCAAAGTAGGACACATACCAAGTAGACTAACTAGGGTTGGATTTTCTTTAATGATTCCTTTTGAAAACTCTTTAAAATAGCTCGGCTGGTTTTTTTCCTTTGGTTTAATTGAATTACTCACTGAAAATCGCCTCCTTGTTCTCGGTATAGGTTGAAACAGCAAGCTTTACAGCGTCTTTCATTCCTTTTGAGGAATAAGTAGCACCTGTTATATCATCAATTTTGTCGGCTTCATTAGCCGTTGTAATGTTTAAAAACTTTTTAACAAATGAGTTTTCTTGAATTTTAGTTCCGATACCCTTAGTTTCGCCTACTTCAATAAAAGAAATTCCTTGAATCTCACCCTTTTCATCAATTCCAACTAAAAGGTGAATACCCTCCTTTTGATAACCATCAGCAATAAATTCAAATGCACAGGTGTTATTCTCCTTGTCCACCAATATTGATGTGATTGCTTCATTATAAGTGACAACCTCTGTCACTCCCTCGTTATCCTCAGTTAGCATTATACAGCTTGAATCTTTCCCAAAAATATCTTTATATCCAGATTTGAGTTTATCTGTTAAAACTCCTGTACTATCCACATATGTGAGCTTGTGCACACCAATAACAAGAGCCGAAATGACTATACAAATAATTGTTAACACAACTGGTGGCAAAACCTTATCTTTTATCTTCACTTCTCGCCCTCCTTTATCTTCTCAGCTTTTTTAGCCCCAAAAGGAGTTGACGATGTAACCATATCTATATATGGTACTAAAATATTCATAAGAAGTATTGCATAGGAAGCTCCCTCAGCTTTTCCTCCATAAAAACGAATCACACAGGTTATAACTCCACAGCCAATGCCAAATATAACCTTTCCTATATCAGTCACTGGTGCTGTCACGTAGTCAGTTATCATAAAGAATGCCGCAAGGATAATTCCACCTGATAAAAGCTGATAAATTGGGTCTTTTCCTGCTATAAACGAGAATACCATAATTGTTCCCAAAAATGCAGCAGGTGCATATGGCTTAATAATATTTCTAGCCATTAGATAAATTCCACCGATTATTAGCGCTAGAGAACAGGTTTCACCTAAACTTCCTCCAATTGTTCCTAAAAACAATTCTTTATATGTAGCATCGCCTGTAACAAGGGGAGTTGCACCAGTTACTACGTCCTTGGCGGAATAATAAAAGGGTTCAGCCCATGTTGTCATTGCTGATGGAAAGGACAGCATTAGAACTATTCTTCCTGTAATAGCAGGATTTGCAAAGTTTTGTCCAATTCCCCCAAAAAGCTGTTTTACTATAATAATTGCAACAAATGTACCAATTCCAGCCATCCATAGAGGAATGGTTACTGGCAGGTTATATGCAAGAAGAAGTCCAGTTACAACCGCTGATAAATCATCTGTTGTATCTTTTCTTTTTGTAACAACTGAAAAGAGTTTTTCCCATATTACCGAAAAGGCAACGCAAAAGCCAATTAATATTAACGCTCTTCCTCCAAAAATAACTGTTGCTGCAATTCCAGCAGGTATTAGTGCTATAAGGACCTGTGTCATTATTTTTGATGTTGTCATGGGGGCTTTTATGTGAGGTGATGAGGATACCGCGAGCTTTTCCATATTATCCCTCCTGTATCTATGTTATGTGTTTTTGTTTTCGTTATATTTAAGATGTTATTTCTCAGCTAAAAGCCTTTTAGCAAGCTGATTTTTTTCTGCAAGGTCTCGCTTAGCAGGGCATACGTATGAACAGCTTCCGCAATTCATACAAAGATTAACCTTAAGCTTTTTTAGCCACGCCTTGTCCTTTCTATCATAAGCCTTTTCTATAGATGTTGGCATAAGCTTCATAGGACAAGCCGAAATACATCTTGAGCATCTTATACAATTAGTTTGTTCTTCTTTTTTCTTAGGTTTTTTAAATCCCAAAAAGGCATTGTTTGTTTTACAGACAGGTGTCTCAAAATCGTGAATACACATTCCCATCATTGGTCCACCTGCTATAAGCTTGTCCACAATTTCTTTATTACAATCTGCAAAATCAAGAACACTACTAATTGGTGTTCCTATTAACACCCTTGCATTGCAAGGAGTTAGTATTGCGTCACCGTCAATAGTCACTCTTTTTTCAACAAGTGGCATACCATTATTGATGTATCTATTTATAAACCCAACTGTTGACACATTTACAACCAACACACCTTGATTTAAAGGAAGCTCGCCCTCTTTAACCACCCTTTTAGTTGCAGCGTAGGTTGTCACCTTTTCCGCTCCCTGTGGATAGCTAGAGGCAAGTTTTTTAACCGAAACCTTATCGTCATTTTCAGAAATTTTCGTTAGCTTTTCAATTGCTAAAGGCTTGTTGTCCTCTATGCAAATAAATGCTCTTTCTATATCTAAATATTTTTGCAAAAGCTTAATTCCATCATAAATATCTTGTGAATTTTCAACCATTTCACGATAATCACTTGTAATATAAGGCTCGCATTCAGCACCATTTATTACAAGAGTATCAACTGGTGTTTTTTCTTTATCAAAGGTTAGCTTAACATGGGTAGGGAAACCCGCCCCACCAAGTCCACAGCAACCAGATTCTCTTACTGCTTTTAAAAAGCTCTTAGTATCCGTAATTTTAGGTGGCTTTACCTCATCAGAAGCTTTCTGTAACCCATCACTTTCAATGACAATTGCTTTACAGGTTCTTCCGTTGGCAGGAAGATAATCAACTATTGCTTCAACTGTTCCAGAAACGCTTGAGTGAACAGGAGTTGACATAAATGCATCTATGTCACCAATTTTCTGCCCAACAAAAACCTTGTCACCTGATTTTACAAGTGGCAGGCAGGGAACACCCATATGCTGTGAAAGTAAAATTTTAACCCTTTTAGGCAAGGGAATCGTTATAGTTTCGGCTTTTTCTGTACCCTTATTATGAGGAAGCCTTATGTTATTAATTTCCATATAAATTCTACCTTCCCTTATTAATATAGTATGGCTATAGATTTTTTCTGTTATTTAGCAAAACTAAAGCTGTCATTTGTTATTTTAAAGTTGTTTTTTATTGAGTTTGATATGTATACGTTTTGGTCTTTATCAATGGCTATTACTTGAAAATCTTGAAGATTTAAGTAATACTCAAGTCCTGCTACACCATTCATAAATATGCACGTCGAAACAAAATCTGATTCGATTCCGCTTTTTCCTATTACTGTTACTGATAGTAAATCTGTTTCAACTGGATATCCATTTTTAAGATTAAATATATGAGAATACTCTTTGTCATCAACAGTAAACGCTCTTTCATAGCTTCCTGAGGTTGAGATAAAACACTCGTTAACTTTTAACGTTCCCATTTCTTCATCTGGCTCTAACGGATTTTTTATACCAACATTAAAACTTTCGCCTCGTGGCTTTTTCCCATATAAAAGAGATGAAGAACCAAACGAAACAATGGCATAGCTTTCATTGTTTTCATCAAGCATTTCTTTAATTATATCACAAGCATATCCCTTTGCGCAACAGCCTAAGTTTATCTCTCCCTTAGAAAGCGTTGCTGTATTACCGTTAATGGTTAAGTTATTAATGTCAACATCGGCTAAAGCTTGGGCAATTTCTTGTTCGCTTGGCACTCTCGGAGTACCTGATGGGTCCCACAAATTAATTAGTCCACCTGCTGTAATATCACATTCGGGATAAACCTTTTCAAGCTCTTTTGCTTTATTAATAATCTCAATAGTTTCATCTGATAAAGTAGCTGTCATACTTTTGTTTAGCTCATATATTTCACTTTTAGTATTGTAGCAATTAAACATTTTGTCAAGCTCAAGAACTCTATCCTTATATTCACTGCTGTTTTCTCCACTTGTTTTTAACTCAACATTAGTATCCATAGCCGTAAAGACCAACTTTGACATAGGCTCTGGACTAAATCCCCACACTAAAATAGACAAAATAATAACAAATAATAGTATTAAAGCAATGACAAACAACAATATACGATGATTTCTATTTAGCTTTAAACTTTTCATAACATACCTCTATCTCAAACTCTTGTAATTATTCTTTTGTTGTGTTAAAATAATTATACACAACTTATAAATTGTAATTGTGCCCAGCCATCATAATGTTTTCACACTGTGAGATTAGGTTTGACAAATAAAAATATGCATCTTCATCAAGCTTTATAAGCCTTTCCCCTGACATTTCAAGCTTTTCTTTAAGCTCTCTGCTATTCTTATTTAACAAGCTTTTTACAACCGCTTGTCTTCCTGCAATTTCACTGTCAACTAAATCCTCATAAATGGTGCTATTTATTTTATAAAACTCATCAATATTATACGGATTAACATTATAAAGTGCTCTAAAAATCTTATATATGTTTAACATTAAAATCATTGACGCATTCATATGTAGCGCATCTATATCACAACGGTCAATTATTTCATATATCATTTCTAGTGATTTATGTATAATTTTTTGTTGCTGCTTACTGGCAATATTTCCATATTCGTTAATAGTATGGGATACACCATTTTCACCAACGATATGGCCATCATTAC
This sequence comes from Clostridiales bacterium, assembly GCA_012800685.1. Lineage (GTDB taxonomy): Bacteria > Bacillota > Clostridia > Oscillospirales > Ruminococcaceae > JAAZZIT01. The sequence continues at coordinate 1,586 of JAAZIT010000196.1, read as the reverse complement.
CTTTAGACAAGCTTCTTCCGCTTTTATCAGGGCTAATGCCCAAAAGATAATCACAAGATACATTAAAAAACATTGCTATCTTTCTAAGAATATTTATTGACGGCTCAATCTGTCCGTTTTCAAGCTTTGAGACTGTGGCTTGGGTCACGCTAAGTTCATTAGCAACCTGCTGTTGGTTTAGACCCCTCTCTTTTCTCAAATATTTTATTTTCCTAATAAAATCCGATTTAATCGGATCAAATTTATTATTTAAATTCCTCATTTATTTATCCTCTAATTCGTTAAGTCTATGACAAATTTTTAACACAAAGCCCCTATATTTCATGTTTTCATTATAACCTAAATTCCTTAAAATGTAAAGTTTATTTTATAGTGGTTTATATATTTTTATCTACAAGAAAGGACTTTTTAATATGAAAGGTTACAGAATTCAGCTTATTCGTCACGGTATTACAAATGCAAATCTTACAGGTGCATACATTGGTACAACTGATGAGCCTTTAGCTCCAGAGGGAGTTGCAGAGCTTTATAAAAAAATTGAGGAGAAACAGTATCCTCTAGTTCAAAAGGTTTATACATCACCTTTAAAAAGATGTGTTTCCACCGCTAGTATACTTTATCCTAACACTTTCACAGTGGGAGTTGAGGATTTAAAAGAGCTTGACTTTGGTGATTTCGAGGGAAAGCTTGCCGTTGATTTAATGGAGACTCCTGAATATAAGGAATTTTTAAAAGGCGGTCTTGACAATCCTGCACCAAATGGCGAAAGTCTTAGAGCTTTAATTGACCGTTGTTATACAGCAATAAGCTGGATAATTCAAGATATGATGAAAGAGGGTATGACTAACTGTGCCATTGTTACCCACGGTGGCATTATTATGAACCTTTTATCATGCTTTGGAATGCCAAAAATGAGCCCTATGGAATTTCCTAGCGACTTTGGCGAGGGCTACGAGCTTTTAGTTACAGCTGATATGTGGATGCGTTCACACGCTTTTGAAATTCTAGGAAAGTTCCCATACCTGCCTAATGAGCAGGAGGATTCTGAACAGGAATAACCATAATAAATTCATGAAAGGAGCAATTTTATGAATATTAGACAAATAAAATCACTAGCATTATTAAATCTTAAAGGGAATTGGGGAAATTTTATCGCTATCTATCTTTCCCTTTCGGCACTCACAGTATTTTTAGTGCTTGATCATATGCTGACATACCAAATACTTAAATTAAGTGGTATTACAGATTTTTATTCAATTAATTTCTTCAATTATCCTACACTTGCTTCTATTATGATAATTAAAACTATGGCAATGCTCTGTATTTTAGTAATGATTAGATTTATGGTAAAACGCCAATTCGCTGATATAAAGCACGGAAAGGGCATAACCAATTCAAGAAATGCAATGTATAAAGACCTTTTTGCTTTCTTCAAAATCTCATTTGTTCCATATTTAATTAAATATCTAATTGTTTTGGCTCTTATAATTCCTAGTATACTTGGTGCTTTCTTAATTCGAAAACAGATTATTTATTCAAAAACAAATGAAATAACTCTCCCTTTCTTATTTATATTTATGACTGTA
>JAAZIT010000195.1 GCA_012800685.1 Clostridiales bacterium | reverse complement strand
CGTAATTAACTGATACACCCTTAACCTTATCTGTTGTTTTGATACCCTCACCAGTCTTTGACATTGCGTAATTCACATATATAGCAATTCCCAATATCAGCGTTAAGCTTGCTAAAATTATTTGCTTTTTCCCTATAATTACATTTGGCTTTTTCATATGTGTATTCCTTTCTCAATTCATGTTTTATTTTGTGAGTGCTGCTACGCAAATTCTATTAGTAGAAATATTCAGCGCAGTTGAAACTGCTTGATAGATTTTTTCCTCTACCACTATATTATCACCTCCTTGACAAACAATTACAACTCCACTGACCTGTGGCTTTACAATTTTTTTTACCAACGCTTCCTTTCTCCCATCGTTTTCAATAATAACAATTTCATTTTCATAGCTTTCTGATATTTCACTATCATTTTCTTCTTTATTGGTCGAAAGCTCTTCAGCATAAACATATTCAGTAGTTCCCTCAATGGTAACCATTACCTTGACTTCTCCCACACCAGAAACTTTACTCAAAATTTGTGTTAATTCTTTTTCAAGCTGTTTTTTATAGCTTGATGTATCTGTTGAAACTACATCAGTTAAAACAATTTCTTTTTTAGTATCAGATTTTTCAAATAAAGTTGATAAAAATATAAGAGCAATTCCAATCATACCTATAGCAACAATAACTTTAATTTTTTTTTCGCCCTTAAGTAGGTTTTTTATGTTACTAACAACCTTGTTAACGTTAATTTTCATTGTCATTCCCTTTCCGCTATTCTGGAAACTCAATTACAACTTTATCTCCAACAAGACTTTTTAACAAAATTTCTATTTTTTCAAAGTCTTTTTCATTAGCTTTTAAACTTATTTTTTTAACCTCTAAAAAATTATATTCATCAATCTCAGTAACTATGCACAGGTTATCCGTTTCTAACCCATCTTTTAATAAATATGCGTTTAATGATTCAATTATTTTCCCTTCGGTTTCTTTAATATAAAAATCATCAATTGATTTCTGAAGATCTTCTGTTTGGGATAATTCACTGGCATCTATATCTGACGAAACTGCAAATACAAGTCCTTCTTTTACAAATGGAGTTAAAATTGCTATAAGCATTACCTTTGACATAACCGTTTTAACATGGCCCTTAAGCTTGTCTCCAGGAATAGTTATTTCAAGCATTGTAAATGCCACTCCTAATAAACAGCCAATTAATGCCACAGTTTTTAAAGTATCCAATTAATCACCTCAAGTCAAATTTAGTCCAGCTAGCATTAGAACTGCTGTAGAAACAATAAATATTAATGAAATACAAATAATAACGCTAAGTGAAATAGACATGATTGAAGAGGTGTTTCTCATTAGCTTCCCAATTTCTTTTTGATCAAGTATTTCAGATATAATTGCGCATATAGTTGTGACTAGCTTTAAAAGTGCGGTTAGAATTATTGGCTGCAATACTATAAAAATAATTATAATAATTCCCACGCCACCAATACCAGACCTAATAACCCCTAAGCTACTCCGCACTGTTGAAAATGCGTCTGATACTGCCCCACCAACAACTGGAACAAAAGTTGAAACGGCAAATTTGGCTGCTTTTACACCAACTGTATCAGCCGAAACTCCTATAATACTTTGAACTGATAAAATCCCAACAAATATTGTCATAACTGCTCCAAGTAGCCACTGGACTAGTTTCTTTAAGCTATCAGCCACATTACAAAAAGATAAATTAGGATTAATTGCTTCAACAATTGCAATCGCCATGACAATACTCATCATAGGCAAAAACAGCTTGTTTGCTATAAGTGTAATCGCCTCACACAATGCGAAAAGAGTTACATAATAAGTAGTTCCTGCTGACGGACTACCACTTGTAACAATAATACTGGCATATACTGGTATGTAGCTAAGCATAAAGGTGTTTATAGCTTTTAAAGATCCAACAACCGCATTTATACTTTGAGTTATATAGCCTATAACAACCATTACTGATGATATTACACTGACTATTTCAAAAGTTTTTACGACAGATGAGCCATCAGGGGCTAATGACTTTGCCAAAACACAAACTAATGTGATGGCAATCATTTTTCCTATTAATTTAAAGGGCTCGCCAGCGAGCTTAGCAATTTCACTAATAATCTTAGAAAATAACTTGTTTACAGAAAAATTATTAACAGTCTCTGGGTCTTTTATTTTTATTTCTTCTTCATCTAATTGTTCTCTTACATTTTCGTCAATGTTTTCTTCTAGCTGTGAATTAATGCCTTCCATTACTGAATCAAGGTTGTCCGAGCCACTTTCATTATCTGCGTAAGCTGTAAGTGACAACATAAATGCCATAATAATAGTTAGTAATATTGAAATTGTTTTTTTCATTTCCGCCTCTATTCTAAAAGAGTTTTAATTATTGTTGTAAGTGCGTTAAATAGTGGCATTGCTATAATTAAAATACCTATTTTACCAGCAGTTTCAACCACCATTGCCATTGAGCTTTCACCACAATCTTTACAACATGAACTTCCTAGTTGGGTTATGTAACAAATACCTAATGACTTTAGTATTATTAGTGTGTAGTCATTTTCAATACCAGCTTGTATAAATAGATTTTTTATTGTATCCGTCACTTGACTTATTTGTGTTATTATACAAAGTAGCACCATCGCAACAGTTGCAATAGAAATAACTGATGAAAATTCTTTATTATCCTTTTCTATCACCTTGCATATTATTGCGGCAGTTATACAAAATCCGCTTATCATTATCATATCCATAGCTATAAACCAAAAACATCCTTGATTTTATCAAATAGCTCACCAATTTGTTGTATAATCATCATTAATACCACGATTAGTCCTGCTAAAGTTGTCATCATAGCTTGCTCGTCTCTTTCAGCTCTTTTAAGAAGCTGGTTAAGTATTGCTACAATAATGCCAATTGCTGCAATTTTGAAAATTAAATCTACATCCATTGGATATTCTTCCTTTCTGACTACATCAAAATGATACAGATAAACACCCCAACAAGAAATCCCATTGAGCGATATAGTCTTGTTTTTTCTTCCTTTATTTCTTTAAAATCATTGTACTTTTCTTGAAAAGCTTTGCTATACATTTTTACGCTTGCTATTTGCCCCTGTAAATCTGTAGAGCCCAAGTGACTAAAGAAGCCAGATAACAATTCTTTCTCATCGGCACTAAGTATATTTGTTCCAATTATTTTATCGTTAATATTATTAATATTTGAATCTTTTATAAAAAAATCCAGTTCATTTAGTTCACTGCTAGACTTTAAATGATCGAGTATCTCATCAGATGTATAAACATTAAAACCCAACAAAATTCCAATTTCAT
>JAAZIT010000194.1 GCA_012800685.1 Clostridiales bacterium | reverse complement strand
CTAATTTTATCTTTTTTTACTCTTGTTTTAGGTGAGCTTGTTCCAAAGAGAATTGCAATGAAAAATGCTGAAAAATTAGGGCTTGGAATGTCTGGGTTAATTACAGGAATTTCAAAGATTTTTGCCCCAATAGTTTCACTTTTAAATGCCTCAACTAACGGCGTGTTAAGGCTTATCGGTATAAACCCTAATAGCGAGGACGAAAGCGTAAGCGAGGAAGAAATTCTTATGATGACAGACGCTGGTACTGAAAAGGGAACTATCGACAAGGAAGAAAACACAATGATAAGAAATGTGTTCGCTTTTGATGATTTAAGAATTGAAGAAATTTGCACTCATAGAGTTGATGTTGAACTTTTATGGCTCGAGGACCCATATGAGGATTGGATTGAAATTTTAGAAAAGGGTAGGCATAAATTTTATCCAATATGTCACAACAGCGTTGACAATGTTATTGGCGTGCTAAATTCAAGAACGTTTTTCCTTCTTAAGGATAAGAGCAGGGAAAACGTACTTAAGGAAGCAGTTCAAGGTCCTTTCTTTGCACACGAAAATATGAAGGCTGATAAGCTTTTTAAGAAAATGAAGGACGATAGGGATAATCAGTTTGCTGTTGTTTTAGATGAATATGGTGGAATGAACGGGGTTATCACTATCACAGACCTTGTTGAACAGCTCGTGGGTGAGTTTAGCAAGGATGATGAATAAGGTGATTAATCTTAATAAGCTATATGGACATTCTTTGTGTTTTGGTATATAATAGTATATAGTACGAAAGATTGAATGGTAATCTTATGTTTAAGTATACAATAATTTGTATGAGGGCATAAAAGTATTAAAGGACTTTTATATATTTTGGTATGTAATGATTTGTATAATGGCATAAAACAAGTAATAAACATGTTTGTGTCTAATAGTAACTAGTATAAAAGATGTACACGAAATTTCAATTATCTCTTATAACTAAATTATTTATGGCAAAATAAACATTTTTATGTTTTTGTATATTAGTTTTTAAAATAGTATAAAAGAGGGTATTAGATGAGCGAAGCAAAGAAAACAAGACAAATCTCTGAATCCCTTGAGATTGGGATACTTTTGGCACTCGCCGGTGGTTTTATGGACGTGTATTCATATATGTGCAGAGGAAAAGTTTTTGCAAATGCACAGACTGGCAACATTCTTTTATTAGGAATAAACATTTCAAAGGGTAATTTTGGGGAAGCATTACAATATCTAAGTCCAATAATAGCTTTTGTTCTAGGGCTATTCATAGCCAACATAGTTAGGCATAAGCTAAAGGAAATGAGCTTAGTTCACTGGAGGCAGTTAACAATTTTATTAGAAATAATAACCCTTATGGCAGTAAGCTTTATGCCACAGAGGTTGAATTTAGTTGCCAATAGCTTAACATCTCTAGTATGTGCAATACAGGTTGAAAGCTTTAGGAAAATAAATGGCAGTAATGCGGCAACAACAATGTGCATTGGGAATCTAAGGACAGGTGTACAGGAGTTATGTGATTATATATTCACTAAGAATAAAAATTCCAAAAAGACTAGCATAACAATGCTAGTGCTTATACTAAGTTTTGCGGTGGGGGCAATTATTGGTAACATATTTATAACTTTGTTTAGCGAAAGAGCTATAGCTTTTAGTAATATATTTTTAATAACTGCATTTTTAATAATGTTTGTTAACAAGACAAATAAGAATCATAATTGAGACGTTTAAGAAAAGGTGATTTAATGAAAAAGTCTAATAGAAATCGAAAGAATAGAAATTATCCTATTTTGACTACTTTGCTGTTTTTATTAATAGGAATTGTGCTAATTATAAAACCAGATGTTGTTGGAAAGGTTTTATGTTACGTGCTTGGAGGGTCAATTATAGCCATTGCTCTTGTAAAAATCTTTAAGTTTTTTACGGATAAAGAAAATGATTTGCTCGTTAAGGTTAACCTAGTCATTGGAATATTTATGATTGCCTTTGGTATATTTGTCATTGCTAAGCCATATGTGATTATTGACTTTATTCCAGTTGTTGCTGGTATTTTAATTATATTTAGTTCACTAGACCGTTTCAAAAAAGCTGCCGACCTTAAAAGCAGTGATTACAGGTTTTGGTGGGTTGCTCTAATTTTCGCAATTATTTTAATGGTTCTAGCTGTTATACTTATCACAAGCCGTGGTATTATGCTTAGAGTAATTGGCGTTTTCTTAGTATTTGACAGCATTTCGAATATTTGGTCAATTGCAAAATTAAAGAGTGCTATTAAGAGTTCTAAGAAAGATATTATCGATATAGACTAATACAAGCACCGAAAGCGTATAATCTATAGAGGTGATTATATTGGAATACCGTACTGAATCGGAATTTCAAAGCGGTGGATACACAATAAAGGTTCTAAGACCTGTACGAAGTCAAGAGGAGGAGCAACAGGTAAGAACCAGTAAGGTTATAAATATTAAAGCAATTATAAATGAACTTGAAAAGGAATCAAAAGAATCAAAATGTGATACCATTTCAACAAATAGTTCATCAAAACTAGATAAGCAGTAATTTTTTAATTTCTCATAAGCTTGACTGTGTCATTAAGGCTAGTCGCTTATGGTTTAAAGCTTATCAATCTTATATTTTGAAAAACATAAAACAGCCATGCAGGTAAATTTAGCATGGCTGTTTTATCTATTTTAAAAAGAGCTATTTGACATTCTTACATTTCTTTGTTCCTCATATTTATGCTTTGTTGCTAATCCGCCCCTTATGTGGCGTTCTCGCTTATTTTCTTCCAAAACACTTTTAACCATATTGTGGAGGTTAGGGTGTAGCTTTTCCAGTTTTTCTGTCACGTCTTTGTGGACAGTCGATTTTGAAATGCCAAATTGTTTTGCCGTAGCTCTTACGGTAGCCTTATTTTTGAGTATGTATTCACCAAGAATAATTGCTCTGTCCTGGTCATTAGGTATTTCCATTACTTATCTCACTCCAATACACGTTTTTGTAAATTATATGCGTGGATTAAAGTTATTAGAATAAGGGGGCTAGTACGTTTTGTTTTTATGTCAAAGTACAAAATTACTAGTTAAAATAATATATGAAATCTCAAGCGTAATTATTTGTAATAAAGCAATAAATTCTTAAAAATTGGACAAAAAAGAGGCAACCACTGCGGTTGCCTCTTTTAATAATTTAAATTAAAGCTCGTCAAAATAACCATTAACAAATCTAGTTATATAAATTGCATCAAAAATATTTACTTTTCCATCTTTATTTGCATCGGCAGCTATTTGCTGTTCTGCGTTAAAGGTATAGTTTCCATTTATGCTCCTCGTAACAAGAATTGCATCATAAATATTTACCTTCGTATCACCGCTTGGGTCGCCTAAGGAATAGCTAGCGGGATCCTTGCTGATTGTTATAACATAATTTCTAGTTGTTCCACCTGCTGACTTACAGGTTATAGTAAATTTATTATTACCAACCGCAATATTTTTAGTTCCAGTTCCACTGATTGTTGCACTAGAGTCATTTGCCTTAGCATTAATTGTAACAGTCTTTACATCAGGTGTAACCTTAAGTGTGTATTCATTTGTATATTTGTTAAAGCTAGGTGACAATGAATAATTATCAATTGTAATACTATCTAAAAGGTCATTTGTGCTTGCTGTTGTATTAGGTAGAGTGCAAGCTGAAGCAGGCATATTATTGTATACTGGAATGTTAAATATAAGATTTGAGTTTAACATTTCTGTTGTGTAAGCTTTT
>JAAZIT010000193.1 GCA_012800685.1 Clostridiales bacterium | reverse complement strand
CGAAATGTAATTTTCTGTATAAATCATAATTAAAATAACACCTTTATTTTTTTATCCAATTTTCTTGTCGTGTATGCAACAAGGCTTTAAATATTTTTAAATCCTCTAGTGTAGTAATCTTTAAATTTTCTTCAGAGCCTTTTGAAAAATAAGCTCTTTTTCCCAGCTCTTTCATAAGCATACAGCTTGCAGCAGTATTTTTTATACCTAGCTTTTCTGCTTCCTTATGTGCATTCAGCAAATCACCTAGGCTATAAGTATGAGGAGTTTGGGTGCGGAACAATTTTTCTCTTTCAGTAGAGGTACATGAGGATATTCCATCATCACTTTCAAAAACAACCTCCGTACAAGGGATAACTGCAACAGCATTTCCGTACTTCGAGTATGTTGCTAAGCTATCAGAAATCATTTCAGTTGTAATTAAAGGTCGATTCCCATCATGAACCATTACAATATCTTCTTCAGATATTTCACTTTTTAAAGCTTTAAGCCCATTCTTAATAGATTCTTGCCCTGTTTCCCCACCTGGTACAACCCATTTAAGCTTTGTTATGTTAAACTGTTTTGCATATGCCCACAAAACAGCACTCCATGACTCAATAGTTACAACAATAATTGCATCAACACTTGGATGTTTTTGAAAAGCTTCCATTGTATGAATAATGACAGGTTTATTATCAACATGGATAAATTGCTTTGGTATGTCCTGATTCATTCGAGAGCCGCTACCGGCAGCAGTTAATAGTGCAACATTCATTTTTAAATCCTCCTATGACATTTCTTGTTGTTTACTTATCTCTTTTTTCTTTAAATAATTTATTTGCTAATTTTCTTTAGCTTCTCTACTTTTAATAATTTCAACATTGTGTGCAACCCTATCCTTTTCAGGTGGCAATTTCATGTAATCACCATAAAGTGCAGTTTGAAGCTCATGACTGTTTTCCGGAATATTTACCTCAATACCCTCAAACATTCCTTTTACAGGCTTTCCAAAACAGCTTTTTCGTACTGCTTCCTTTTGTCTATAACGACCTAGCATATTTCCTGCATATTCAGATGTTTCAAAATCACATTTCCTAAGTAACTTTTCCATCTTATCGATAGTTTTATTAGTATTAATTAGCTTATGAAATGGTATTTTTTTTGCAATGCCTAAGATAACATTTTCATACCACGGTCTAGTTCTTTGTGCATCAACTTGAGTTTTAATGTTAGCTATTTGAACTAAATATCTATACATTAAAATATGTCTAACTCTAAACCATCTTTTAATTTTATTGCTAGGAAGACCATCAACTGGAAATACATCAACCCAAATATGTGCAATCCTCTTTTGTTCAGCTAAATCAATCTCAATTTCCGATTCCACATCAATAAACTGGCTCATAGCAAAGTGCCAATTTGAATCAGTGTATCTATCACATATGCCATATCCTTTAGGCATCTTTTCTTTAATCAAGCGAATAAACTTATCATATTCTTTTCTAGGCATACCTATATCAATATCATCATCCCAAGG
>JAAZIT010000192.1 GCA_012800685.1 Clostridiales bacterium | reverse complement strand
TTTAGGGCATAAAAATGAGAGCATAAATTCTTTAAACTTAGTAAAATTAGTTTGACGACAAATCACTAAGGAGAAAGATTATGCTCTCGGAAAACAATTGTATCACAAAATTACTTGGATTAAAAGATATTTTTGTAAATTCTGTTGAAGAAACAGAAAATTATTTATGTATTAACATTGAAACAGTGCCTAAACCACATTTATGCCCTTGTTGCAGACAACCAACTTCATATATACATGACTATCGCATGCAAAAGATTAAAGATTTATCTTTTAGAGGAAAATTTGTGTATTTACTATTAAAAAAACGACGATATATATGCAAGCAATGCGGTAAAAGGTTTAATGAGAAATTTTCTTTTCTACCTAAATACCATCGCATGGCACAGAGAGTTTATGAAAATATATTGCGGCTGCTTAGAACTAACTACTCTATGAAGTCCGTTGCCGATTTATTTAACGTCTCTGTAAGTACTGTTTCCCGTGTTTTTGATATTACAAGTTATTCTCTCTACAGGCTACCTGAGATTATATCTATTGATGAATTTAAGGGCAATGCAGACGGTGAAAAATATCAGGTTATTATTACTAACCCGAAAAACAAAAAGGTGCTTGATGTACTGCCTAACCGCCAAAAAACTCAGCTTTTTGATTATTTCAAGCAATTTGACAACAGAAAAAATGTAAAATTAGTAATTATGGATATGTGGCAAAGCTATTATGATGTATGTAAAACAATGTTTCCAAATGCTAAGATTATTATTGACAAATATCATTATATACGGCAGGTTTATTGGGCTCTTGACAGGGTCAGAAAGAGGGTTCAAAAGGCTTTTGGCAAGCATAAGCGCATTTACTTTAAACATTCGAAAAAATTGCTGTTTGCACCTTATGAAAAGCTTAACTCCGACAACAGGCAGGCACTTCGCATTATGTTATCTCAGCACTTCGATTTACAGGAAGCTTGGCAGCTAAAAGAACTATTTGCAACAGTTAGAAAATCTACCGATTACGAAACAGGACGAAAAAACCTAAGAGACTTTATACTTACCGCACAAGAATGTAACATCCCCGAATTTAAAGACTGTATTACAGCCTTCAGCAACTGGTCAAAATCAATACTTAATTCATTTGACTATCCGTATACAAACGGATTTACAGAAGGCATTAACAACAAAATTAAGGTTCTTAAAAGAAACGCTTACGGTTACAGAAACTTTAAAAGATTTAGAAATCGAATATTACATATTTGCGCCTGAACAAAAGATTTCCCCTATGGGAGGGCACCCTCCCATAGGGGAATAGAAATACTAACTAAAATTAATTATTACTAAGCTTACCCCAACACTTGACAAAGAGCCTTTATTTTATCAGATTAAATATTTATTATTTTTTCAACGGTTATTTATAGGCACATAATCCCTTCTTCTTGCCACGCTTTCATAGCCCGGGCGGATAATTTTGCCGCCTGCGACAAGCTCTTCAATGCGGTGGGCGCTCCAGCCCACTATGCGCGCAATGGCAAATATAGGCGTAAATAATTCTTCGGGC
>JAAZIT010000191.1 GCA_012800685.1 Clostridiales bacterium | reverse complement strand
TCCATTAATTTAGCAATCCTGTTGGTATAACTAATTTAGGTATAATAAAGACATAATTATATAAATAGTATGACTTTTGTACAATAAAGGCTAAGTATTTTAAAATACTTAGCCTAATGCAGTATATTTTTAATTACATTCCTAATAATCTTTCAGCATTGCCATGAAAAATAAGTTCTTTTTCCTCGTGTGTAAGTGGCATACTTTCAATAAAATCTGCTGTAGCTATTGGTGAAGTCCAAGGGAAGTCGCTGGCAAATAAAATTCTGTCAGCACCATGTTTTTTTATAATTTCATAACATAACTTCTCGTCTATGTGGTTTGCAACATATGATATGTCAAAATAAATATTACCCTCAAGTCCTGCAAGCTCCTCGTAAACCTGCCCCCATTGAAAATTACTTCCTAAGTGAGCTAAAACCATTGTTAATTCTGGAACCGCCTTGTGTGCTCTTGCGGACATTTCGGTGGTTGCATGATAGTGATCAGGACTTAGACAATCATAACCTGCATGAAAAACAACAATCAAATTAAGCTCGGCGCATTTGCGATATATTGGATACATTCTCTCCTCATCTATTTCAAAGTCTTGATAATCGGGATGTAGCTTTATGCCTCTCATTCCCATAGCTTTAATACGTTCTAACTCTTCAAAAAGGTCTTCAGCTTCTGGATGGATACTGCCAAATGCTATGACTTGATCGTCACTTTGTTTAAAAGCCCAATCGTTAATTATCCTTTGCTGTGATGGCTTTGTGGCTATTGGCAATAATACAAATTTCTCAACACCGTATTCCCTGTATGCTTTTTTTGTTTCACTCATCGTGCCTCTTGTTAAGGCTGGATAGTGTATTAGTGACTCAAGTTTTGAGATTGCTTTTTCTGCAACCTTGTCGTTAAATGAGTGTACGTGAAAATCAATCTTCATCTCTTAAATACCTCTATAAACTAAATTATATTGAAATTATAACACTTTGACACAAAATTATCAAGGGTGTAATAAGTATACGATTGTTAATAAATTATTAACAATGCATTGTGGTGCTTGACAAGTTCACAACATAGTTGTATATTAAGTATTATTGAAACAAAACTTACTGGAAGGATTCAAAACCATGACTAATGTAATAACTTTTGCTATATTTACATTCTTTTTTAGCTTGAGCTTTTATGGCTTCAAGTTTTTTTGGCGTGATAAAATTAGCTGCAATGGTTATGCAAGTTAGAATGTTTTGGAATAATACTTGTAATAATATTCGTAGCTAAAGAAATTTAGCTGCGATTTTTTTGTTTATAAATATAATATTTGGAGGAAAATGTAATGATCATTATTCTAAAAGATGGAGCACAAGAAAAACAGATTGACGAATTGGTGAAATGGCTTCAGGGCTTTGACATCAAAACAAATCTGGTGAATGGCGTTCAGCAGAGGATTATCGGACTTATTGGAGATACTACAAAGGTTGACATGGAATCAGTTCAAGCAAAAGAAATTGTTGAAAAGGTTAAGAGAGTTCAAGAGCCTTATAAAAATGCCAATAGACGTTTTCACCCTGACGATTCAGTTATTGAAGTTTCGGGAAGAAAAATTGGTGGTGGAACGCTTAATGTAATTGCTGGTCCATGTTCGGTTGAAACGGAAGAGCAAATTATCACAACAGCTATCGCAGTTAAAGAGGCAGGTGCTACAATGCTTAGAGGAGGGGCATTTAAACCTAGAACTTCTCCATATGCATTCCAAGGTCTAGGATATGATGGCATTAAACTTCTTATTGAAGCCAGAAAAATTACTGGTTTACCAATTGTAACAGAAATTATGGACCTTTCGCATATAGACCTTTTTGCTGATGTTGACGTTATTCAGGTTGATGAAAGAAATATGCAAAACTTTACACTCCTTAAGGAGCTAGGACGTAGTGATAAGCCTATTCTTTTGAAAAGAGGACTTTCAAGTACCCTAGAAGAGCTTTTAATGTCTGCTGAATATATCATGGCTGGCGGAAATCAAAAGGTTGTTTTCTGTGAAAGAGGAATTAGAACTTTTGAGCCAAAGACAAGAAACACACTTGACTTGTCAGCTGTTCCATTGCTTAAATATCATTCACACCTTCCAGTTGTTATCGACCCTAGCCATGCAACTGGTATAGCAGCTTTGATTGAGCCAATGTCACTAGGTGCTGTTGCGGTTGGTGCTGATGCTTTGGAAATTGAAGTTCATAATGACCCTAAGAATGCGTGGAGCGATGGGGCACAATCACTAACCCCAGCACAGTTTGCAGAGGTTATGAAAAAGATTAAAGCACAGGCTGAATTCTCTGGAAGACCAATTGACGAGGGGAAATAATTAAATAACTAATTTTATATATTTAATTTATAGCTATAAAAGAGAGGTTTTATGTTTAAATTGGGTTTAAGAAGAAATACCATTTTCAAGTGGAAACCTGTCCGTACTTTTGAAATTATTTTCTAATTAAAAACCTTTAGGACGGATGTTAAAATCCGTCCATTTTGTTATTCAAATGATTTTCCAGTTGTTTTGTGTTGTTTACAAATATTTTAAAATGTGATATGATATTTTTGGCTATTAAATTAATAAAAATATAATTTGGGGTAATGAATATGAAATTATTATTAAAGCAGAAACTCTTTTCGTGGTTTGACAGCTATAATGTTTATGACGAATATGGTGAGACTGTTTTTAAGGTTAAAGGGCAATTATCCTTTGGACACCGCTTGGTGGTTTATGATGCAAACGGCAGAGAAATAGGAATGCTTAAGGAAAAGGTATTTGCATTTTTACCACGTTTTTATATGTATGTTAACGGTGTTGAAATTGGCTGGATAAAAAAGAAATTTACTTTTTTTAAGCCCCAGTTTGAGCTTAATTGTAATGGTTGGCTTGTTGATGGTAATTTTTTTGAATGGGATTATTCTGTTTATGAAAATAATAATGAAATAATAACGCTGTCAAAGGAAATATTTAATTTTACAGATACTTATGTGATAGATGTAAAGCGTCCGGAAGATGGACTGCTCGGCTTGTTAATCGTTCTTGCGATTGATGCAGAAAAATGTTCAAGAAATTAAATATATCTGAAAGGAAGTTAGCAAATGAAATTTAAATGCGAGCTAAAAAAAGTTGTAGATGATTCATATGATATTGAAATTGGACATGATTTGTCAAAACAACTTGTTGAGGATATTAAAAATGGACTAGTTGGAAAAATCAAAAGGTTTGCTGTTATATCCGATAGTACAGTGGTTGACTTGTATGCCCAAAGCATTCAAAATCTGATTGTTCAAGCGGGATTTACAGCCGATTTGTTTGTTTTCCCAGCAGGTGAAAAGTCAAAAACTCGCCAAACTAAAGAGTTTGTTGAGGACGGAATGCTTGCTAAGGGATACCGTAGAGATTGTTGTATTATAGCTGTTGGTGGTGGAGTTGTAACAGACCTTTCGGGTTTTGTTGCAGGGACATTCGGAAGAGGTGTTCCATTTATAAATTTTGCAACCACCTTGCTTTCTGCTGCTGATGCGTCGATTGGTGGAAAAACTGCTGTTGATACACCACTTGCAACAAATTTAATTGGAATTTTCAATCAGCCTAAAAAGGTTTATTTGGATATTGATACTTGGAAAACTCTCCCACAACGTGAAATATCAAGTGGACTTTCTGAAACTATAAAACACGCCTGCTTAGGTGATAAAGATTTCTTTGGGTATTTGGAGGAAAACATTGAAAAAGTATTTGATTATGATACGAAAACCTGTGAGCATATCGCTTATTTAAACTGTAAGATCAAGTATAGTGTAGTTATGCAGGACGAACTTGAATCTGGACTAAGAGAGATTTTAAATTTAGGGCATACTGTTGGAAGGGCTATTGAAACTGTTAGTAACTATCAGCTTTTGCATGGTGAAGCTCTTTCAATTGGAATGATTGCACAAGTAAAGCTTGGTAAAGAGCTTGGCTTTATTTCAGAGAAGAATGCTAATAGAGTTTTAGAACTTTATAAAAGGGCAAAGCTCCCTACCGAAATTCCATACTATATTAATAAAAGTGAGCTTGTTAAAAAGCTTTATACTGATAAAAAGATTAGAGACGGAAAGCTAAGATTTGTTTTCCAAAAAGAAATCGGCGATACCATGTGCTTTGGAGATAATAATTATGGAAAAGAAATTTCTGAAAATAAAATTGCGGAGATTATAAATACCATGTAATTTAAGCTTTTATATTGTTTATATACTATTATATAAAGAACTAAAAATGTACTATTAATAAGGACTGATATTATGAATATAGAGATTACTCCTAAAAAACTTGAGGGAAAGGTTATAGTACCGCCTTCAAAAAGCGTTGCCCATAGACTTATTATTTCTGCTGCCTTAGCTAATGGGATTAGTAAAATATCAAATGTTTATCCCTCAAAGGATATTTTAGCTACAATAGATGCAATGAATGCTTTTGGTGCTGAAATAAAATTTCAAGGTGACTTGCTGATTGTTAAGGGGATTTCTGATATCCCACAAAAAGCTTTGTGTGATTGTTGCGAAAGTGGCTCAACGTTAAGATTTTTAATTCCTGTTGCTTGTGCTTTAGGAGTTGAAACTACTTTTTTAGGTAGAGCAAATCTCCCTAAAAGACCTATTACGCCATATTTAACTGAACTTACCAAAAACGGAATAACCTTTGATTATAATAATACAATGCCCTTTTCGGTTTCTGGAAAACTTAAATCAGGAATATATGAAATGGCAGGGGATATTTCTTCTCAATTTATAACCGGACTTCTTTTTGCATTACCAATGCTTGAAGGGGATTCTGAAATTGTGTTAACTTCACGCCTCGAGTCAAAGCCTTATGTTGATATTACAGTTTCAGCACTAAAAACTTATGGAGTTCAGGTGGTGGAAACTGAAAAGGGATACTATATTAAAGGGAACCAAAAATATAAGCCCTGTGATACAACGGTTGAGGCTGATTATTCTCAAGCTGCTTTCTTCTATGTGCTTAATTTATTGGGCAGTGATATAGAGATATGTGGACTTAACGATGAAAGCTGTCAAGGGGATAAGAAAATCGTTGAAATTTGCAAAAAAATAGTGTATAATGAAAATGCACCTCTAAAACCTTTTAACCTAGATTGTTCAGATATACCTGATCTAGTTCCTGTCTTGACTGT
>JAAZIT010000190.1 GCA_012800685.1 Clostridiales bacterium | reverse complement strand
CAGCATTATGATCAAACTTAACTAGAGGGAGTCCGCCACCGTTGTTAACCTGTGCTGAAAGCATAAATCTAATTTTATCAGCAGCAAGCTCTGGATCAAGGTGAATAATTCCCTGAATGTCTTGAACAGTATCTCTATATCCATAACCATTTCTTAAACCACAATAGATAAATGAAGCAGCTCTTGACCAAATAAATGTGATAAAGCACTGGTAAGCGTTCCAAACGTTAATCATGTTGTTAAATTCGTCGCTAGGAGTTTTAACAACAAAGTTTTCTAGCTTTTCATGCCAATATGACTTAAGCTCTTCAATTTCTTTATCGCATTTTCCAGCCTCAGCGTATTCCTCAAGAATAGCATTAGCCTCAGCGTTATTTCTTTGTCCTAAAACATAAATAAGCTCAACTGTCTCACCAGCCGCTAGAGTTATGTCAGACTGTAAAGCACCACAACCATTTGAGTTGTAGTTTAATACGTTGTCGCATTTTCCACTTTCAACTGCAATTGGATTTGCATAGGTTCTGTATTCCCCAATAAAGTTGTCAAGGTTTCCGTTGTATCCAGAAACTGGAGCACCGACTAGTCCAAAAAATCTTTCTCTATTGTTAGAGCCAGTTTCGTCTTTTCCACTATTTTGATTAATGTGCTGTAAAATTTTGTTTTCTTCAAATGTTGTGTTAGTTATAAACAGTGTATATTGAAGATTTATTTGATCCTGTTCATAGTTATTTTCATTTGTAAACTCAACAAAACCATAGGTTGAAAGATTTCTAGCCTTTGTATCGTTGTTAGTAATCTTACATCTCCAAATTTCGTAGGTTTTTCCAAGTGGAACATAGTAACTTGTTTCTGAAGAAATGTTAGCATAATCAGCTTTTAAAACTGTATAAGCTGTACCATGATGACATTCTGATTTGTACTCATCAAGTGGCTTAGCAACAGGTTGCCATGAAGCGGACCAATAATCATTTGCGTCGTTATCTCTAATATAGATGTAACGACCAGGAAGTGCCATGCTTGTGTTAAAACGGTAACGTGAAAGTCTTCCGTTAGCACCACTTTTTACGAAGCTATAACCTCCTGCGTTATTTGAAATAATAGCACCATATTCAGGTGAGCCAAGATAGTTAGCCCAAGGTGCAGGTGTATTAGGTTTTGTGATGA
Organism: Clostridiales bacterium; assembly: GCA_012800685.1. Taxonomy (GTDB): domain Bacteria; phylum Bacillota; class Clostridia; order Oscillospirales; family Ruminococcaceae; genus JAAZZIT01. Next base: position 1,596 of record JAAZIT010000190.1, on the reverse strand, counting down.
CGTATTCTTTGTTTTCAAGATCAAAGTAACCGTATTTCATATTCAATTCCTCTCCTTTAAAAAAAATATTCGAACCATTGTCATTTCAAGGTTAATTACATAATAGCATATTTGGTAATGGTTTACAAGGGGGTATTTTACTTTTTAAATACTATTTTCAAGCTGTTAATTATTATTATATTCTTTTAGTGAAATATACAATTTATGCAAAAATATGAAAGTGATTTTATATAAAAATTTAGAAATTAGTACATAAAAAATATAAACATGATTTAAATTTTAATAATATATCTATACAAATTTGGTAATTTAGGTTAAAATCTTACTATATTTGTAATTAAAGGATTATAATAAAATAAATATTATATAATTAACCTACAAATATTTTAAACAGGCTTTTCATAAATTTTAATTAAATAATTGTTTAATATGAGTATTTTCTCAAAATGTAACTAACAATCTTAAAACATTAAGAATTATAATAAAATAAGAAAATTAAAGGTGAATTAGTGAAAACACAAGCCTTTTTAGCTAGTAACATATTGTTGTAAAAGGTCATATTATAAAAGGAAAGGGTGTACATGCGCCCTTAAATTATGAAAGGAGAGTTTTAATGGAAATTTTTGATGCGGGAATGATTAATAAATTTATGAAAAAAGATTCTGTTACTAAAATGTATTGCAGCGACGCTGAAAGCTGTGGAGAACCAACTGGAAGATTCCCTGAAGAAATGCCACTAGCAATGTGCTATGTTCCAATGCAAAAATGGGATAAGATTTATGATCCAGTTACTGGTCTACAAAGAGGGACAATTTTCGCAGAGCTTGATAAGCCATTTATAGGAGAGGAGGCTGTTAGAAGTGGTAGGTAAAACCGAAAAACAAAAGCTAATGCAAAAGGTTCAAAGCTGTAGCTTTGCTTTAGTTGAGGCTAATTTATTCCTTGACAGCCACCCTAATTGTAAGGAGGCAATTGCTTTTTATGAGAAACATTTAAAAATGTATAACGATGCAGTTAAGGAATATGAAAAAATGTATAATCCAATAACACCTGCTGGAGCAGTAAAAGACGGAAAATGGACATGGTCAACGACCCCTTGGCCTTGGGAAAGGAGTGAAAATTAATGTGGACTTATCAGAAAAAACTACAATATCCAGTTAACATAAAAAATACAGACCCAGCCGCTGCAAAGATAATTATTACCCAGATGGGCGGTCCGGATGGCGAGGTGGGAGCTGCAATGAGGTATCTAAATCAAAGATACACAGCCCCGTGCCGTGAGGTTCAAGGGATTTTGAACGACGTTGGAACTGAAGAACTAGCACATTAATGCTGTAAATGAGTCTAAAAAATAAACTCAACATTATATTGAGCTTCTGTGGGCTTGTATCTATGAGAGGGTTCTTTTGTTAGATTAATTTCTCTAAAAATGGACTTTAATAGTTCATTTTGTTGCTTAACATCTGATTGTTGATATAATTTAAGAAGTGTTTCTATATTTATTACTAAATCACTGTAATTAGCAGTTTTAGGTTTATTTGCTTCTTCAATTTCAAGTTGTTTTTCAACCTTGGATATTTTTTCACTTAATGTATT
>JAAZIT010000189.1 GCA_012800685.1 Clostridiales bacterium | reverse complement strand
CAGGTATTAGAAATGCAAGTCAGCAAGTTAAAGAAATAAACGAGCCAAAACGGAGCTATAGCATAAGAATGTAATGTTAATTACTTACAATTTGCACAGGTATAAGTTGTAAGTAATACTAAGATTCTGAGGGAAAAAACTTTAATATTTAAATCTTAAAATTAAACAGTAGGACTTACGCACTATGATTTTTGCAACTTTTGTGGCAGAAGATGATTTTTATCTAAAATAAAACCATCAATAAAACTTTTAATGATGGGTCGAAATAAACTCTTCTGCCATTGATATATATTCATAAAAACATCATTCCATTGGGTCTTTTGAATCTGAACATAAGCCATTAATGATGCAAAAATATGATTACTAATCAACTTTGCTCGCCTAACCTGAAACTTTTCAATATGACAGACTTGTTTAATGACTCGGTGATATTGCTCAATTTTCCAATGATTTAAGTGTAAATCTTTAAACCTATCAAAGGTTAAATGCTCATCAGGAGCATAAACAATATAAAATCTCTGCTGTTCTTTGAGCTGAGTCTTAAATAATTGAACAAATCCAAAGTCTTTGAGCCATACTCGTTGCCCATTTTCAAAAGCAGGCAATGCTCTAATCTGATGCCAAGTCCCTTTTTCAAGGGATACCTTACGGTTACTGTCGATACCAAACATAAATCGAATACCATGATTTCTTATGGTTTTTAGATTTGATGTGGCTGCATACCAACTGTCCCCTGTAACAAAACCAATATCTGCTCCCCATTGAAGAATATCTTTGAGCATTTCCATGAAATAGTCATTCTTGGTTTTATTTTCAGATTTATCATATAACCTAAAATTGATGGGCACATTTTTACCCTGTAAATCTGTTGCATACAGTGTAATGAGGTTAATGCCTTTGACTGAGCGATGATGTTTTCCAGACCAGAAAAAACCAACCAAATCCATATGTTGACTATAAGGCTTATCTAATACAGTATCATCCACACTAATCATAAGCTGATGATTATCAATATATTGCATTGCCTCGTGATATAAATCTTGTGGGCAGTAATTTTCCCGTTCTAAAAAGCGATTTACACTGTCGTGTGAAATTTGATAGGTATCTGCAAGTTACGTACAACTTATAGAGTGTGGTTCTGTCATAAGAAATCCCATATAGATGGGCAAAGTACATTGAGCTGTAGAAGCATGTTTCGTTTGTCTAATCACATATATGTTTTACAGCATATTGACTATTTTTTCATGCTGTCAATGCGTAAGTCCTATATTTACATTTTAACGCCATAGATTCAACTTTACTGTTACGAATAGATAGCTAGCAAATCAATGAACCTACTGTGACAATCATACTACCAATCCAAAAATTTTGACTTAAAGAGGATTGTAAAACCAACATCGAAAATACAGAGGACATGATCGGTGCAAAATAGGACAGCATGACCAAGATCGACATATTGCCTTTAATAATGCCAATATTCCATGCCAAATAACCTGCTGAAAAGAATACAGCATTGAGAAATATCACTAAATAGTTAATCCAGCTTGATGCCACAAGCGGAAACTGAAAGCCTTGCGTAGAAAGCGTGAGTATCCATAAGGCAATAGCAGTAAGAATAAAATACAGTGATACTGCATTAACACCATTACTTTGCTTTTTAGTGTATATGCAATAAACCGCCCAAAGAACGGAAGCCACTAAAATTAAAAAATAGCTCAAAGGATTTTTGCCGATACTGTCAAAAATATTTAATCCTTCATGATAATTAATCAAGATCACACCAGAAAAGCTAATCATCACAACTAAAATGGTCATAATATTAACTTTTTCTTCTTTTAAAAATGCCATGAATATAATAATCAGCGTTGGCCATAAGTTGAAGATAATATTAAGCTCGATGGATTTTTCAGAGGTACTTGCCAAAGTTATCGAAAATGCGTAACACATTTCAAAAATAACAAAAAACACGCTTGAAATAATCAGGAATTTTTTTGAAACTTTACTGAAGTCGGGCAGACCATAAGTTAAATATAAAATAATAGCACTTAATGTGTAGACATAGGTAACAGTGTAAATTGGACCAAAATGAACTGTAGATAGCCTGAGCAGTCCAACTAATGTTGCCCACAGTAATAAAGCAGAAACACCGAATAGTGTTGCAATTTGACGGCTCATTATATTGATGACTCATCCATGAAATCATAATAATAAATTTGATAAATCGACTTAGATAGTGGATTTACCACGATAAAATTTAATCTATAGATGAGGTTTTGTCATGAATGATATGCTCTGAGTATTTTCTTCAGATACACAACATATTGACTATTTTTTCATGCTATTAATGCCTAAGTCCTATAATATTTAATTCAGAATTTTACCCGTTGAACAGATTGCTAAGCCTTTTAAGTCCACCTATTTTTTGTTGAAAAAACCATCAATCACATACTTTTAAATATTTTACTTCTATAAGTTATTGCTTTACAAGAGGAAAAAATGGGTAGAGGTCTGAAGACATACCCTGAACTTTTGTAAGCTAAAGAATAGCTGTAATTAAAAAACCACTGAGAAGTGATTTTTTATTGAGTAAAATTTATGAAAATTTCCAAATATAAAAAAGCAAGTTAAATATTTATTTAATTTGAGATTGAGTT
>JAAZIT010000188.1 GCA_012800685.1 Clostridiales bacterium | reverse complement strand
TTGTTTCTGGTGGTATAGCTTATACAAGAGAGGTTATTGCCTCTAATCCAGATGAGGTTATTTTAATAAGAATTAAGGCTGACAAAGAAAAAAGTATTAGCATTAGAATTGGCATTGACGGTAGAGATGATTATTTTGATAGCAACTCACCAATAGACGAGAATACTATCCACTATTTTGGTGGAATGGGTGGCGAGGACGGAATTAACTTTTCTTCATATATAAAGACTAAAGCCTCTGGTGGGGAATGTAAAATTTACGGAAACTATCTTGCTTGTGAGAATTGTGACGAGGTTGTTATTGCGGTGTCTTGCCGTACAGATTACAGACATGAAAACTATAGGGAGCTTGCTCTTTTAGATTGCGAAAATGCTCTTTCAAAGACCTTTGACCAGTTAAATGAAAGACATATTTCTGATTACAAAAGCTTTTATAATCGCTGTGATTTAAAACTTGAGGACAATAGTAACGGTGCTTCTAAACTTCCAACTAACGAAAGACTTGAAAATATAAAAAATGATGGCGAGGATAATAAGCTTGTCGAGATGTATTTTAATTTCGGAAGATACCTAATGATTTCAGGAAGCCGTCAAGGAACACTTCCTCTAAATCTTCAGGGAATTTGGAACGAAAATATGTGGCCTGCTTGGGGTGGAAAGTACACTATTAATATTAATACCGAAATGAACTATTGGCCAGTTGAAATTTGCAATTTGTCTGAGCTTCATCAGCCACTTTTTGATATTGTGGAAAAAATGCGTCCAAACGGCAGGATTACAGCGAAAGAGATGTATAACTGCGGCGGATTTGTGGCACATCATAATACGGATTTGTGGGGGGATACAGCACCACAGGATTTATGGATGCCTGGGACACAGTGGCCTATGGGCGCTGCATGGCTCTGTACACATATTTGGGAGCATTATAAGTTCACACAGGACAAAGAATTTTTAAAGGATAAATACGAAACCCTTAAGGAAGCAACAGATTTTTTTGTTGATTTTCTAATTGAGGATAAAAAGGGGAGACTGGTAACCTGTCCGTCAGTTTCTCCTGAAAACACATATTTAACCGAAAGCAACACTCAAGGGGCAATTTGTGCAGGGCCTTCAATGGATTCACAAATTTTGTTTGAGCTTTTTACTGCTGTAATTGAGTCGGCTGATATACTAGGAGTAAGAGACGAATATACCCAAAAGCTTGAGGAGATTAGAGAAAGAATTCCTAAGCCGGAAATTGGGAAGTATGGACAAATTAAGGAATGGGCTGAGGATTATGACGAGGTTGAGCCTGGACATAGGCATATCTCACAGCTTTTTGCACTATATCCTTCCGATATGATTTCAATGAGAAAAACGCCTGAATTAGCGAGTGCTGCAAGAGCTACTTTAGAAAGGCGACTTTCACATGGTGGTGGACATACTGGCTGGAGCAGGGCATGGATAATAAACCATTGGGCAAGACTTTTTGAGGGAGAAAAGGTACACGAAAATATAAAATCACTTTTAAGTGCCTCAACGAACCCAAATATGTTTGACTCACACCCACCGTTCCAAATTGACGGAAATTTTGGAGGAACAGCAGGAATTGCAGAAGCAGTTTTACAAAGTGAAAATGGTGAAATAATACTTCTTCCAGCACTACCAGCTAAGTGGTCAAATGGCGAGTTTAGAGGACTAAAGGCAAGAGGTGGTTTTGAAATTTCTGCTAAATGGGAAAACGAAAAAATTATTTGTTTATCGGTAAAATCACTTGCAGGCAGTGTTTGTAAAATAGTTTCAAAAGAAATTTTAGAAGTAACCTACAACGGAAAGCCAGTACCTGTTAAGTATATCAATGGTGCAACTGTTTTTGAAACCCTAGTGGAACAAGAGTATCAGATTAGTTAGTAGTGTTTTCATTTGATTAAATTAGCCACTAATAAATATTTATTAGGTTTTAGATAATAGTAATAGCAAATAGTTAATAATATAATAAATAGCAAATTGTAAATTGCAACAAACAATAAATGACTATCAACTAGCAACTAGCAACTAGCAACTTATAGCTTAAACTAGCTATCATTAAAAAATAATTTTATGTTTATTCTCCTGCTAAACTGGGGGAATAAACATTTTATTTTATTTCTTTCCTTTATTTAGTAATTAATTTTAGTGTTTGAAAATCTAAAATTAGTATTATAAATAGACAATTTGTGTATTTGATTTAATTCTCTTTAAAAAGTTCTTGTGGAGTAGTATAAAATGTGGTATAATTTTGATGTATCTAATTTTGTTATTTGAAAGGGTTGGTTTAATTTATGACTAACAGCTACGAAAGTCCATTTTGCACGAGATACGCAAGTAAAGAAATGCAGTTCGTTTTTTCAGCAGATAAAAAGTTTACTACATGGAGAAAACTTTGGGTTGCACTTGCTAGAGCGGAGATGAATCTCGGCTTGCCAGTTACACAGGAACAGGTGGACGAGCTTGAAAATAACATTGAAAATATCGATTATGCAGTTGCTAATGAACGTGAAAAATTAGTTCGACATGACGTTATGGCTCATGTTTACGCTTATGGAAAGGTATGTCCTAAGGCTGCTGGAATTATCCATTTAGGTGCTACATCATGCTATGTGGGCGATAACACAGATATAATTATAATGAGAGACGCAATGCAAATTGTTAAAAGAAAGCTTGTTAAGGTTATTTATCAGCTTTCAAAATTTGCAGATAAATATAAAACCCTACCATGCCTAGCATACACTCATCTTCAACCTGCACAGCTTACAACTGTCGGAAAGAGAGCAACACTTTGGTGTAACGAGCTTTTAACGGATTTAGAGGATTTAGATTTTAGAATCTCTAAGCTTCAGCTTTTGGGTTCTAAGGGAACAACTGGAACTCAAGCCTCGTTTGTGGAGCTTTTTGAGGGTAATAACCAAAAGGTTAAAGGCTTAGAGGAAATGATAGCTAAGGAAATGGGATTTGAGGGAGTTGTGCCAGTTTCAGGACAAACCTATTCAAGAAAGGTTGATTATCAGGTATGTTCAGTTTTGGCTGGAATTGCTCAATCAGCAAGTAAATTCTCAAATGACATTAGAATTTTGCAGTCATTTAAAGAAGTTGAAGAACCATTTGAAAAGAATCAAATCGGCTCATCAGCAATGGCATACAAGAGAAATCCAATGCGTTCCGAAAGAATAACCTCTCTTGCAAGATACGTTATGTGTGACGTGTTAAACCCTGCATTTACTGCTGGAACTCAATGGTTTGAAAGAACCCTTGATGATTCAGCAAATAAAAGAATTTCTGTTGCAGAGGCTTTTTTGGGAACAGATGCAATTTTAAATATTATGTTAAACGTAACCGACCCTGAAAATGGTCTTGTTGTATATGATAAAATAATTACTCGCCGTGTTATGTCAGAGCTTCCGTTTATGGCAACGGAAAATATAATGATGGACGCTGTTAAAAAGGGCGGAAACAGGCAGGATCTACACGAAAAAATTCGTGAGTATTCAATGATTGCCGGTGCTAATGTTAAGCGTGAGGGACTGGACAATAATCTCTGCGACTTAATTATAAAAGACCCAATGTTTATGATTACTAGAGAGGAAATGGACTTAATTATGAAGCCTGAAAACTTTATAGGAAGATGTCCTCAACAAGTTGACGAGTTTATTGAAAACTGCGTTAAACCAGTAATTAAGGCTAATGGAGTTTCAGATGATATTGCTGAAATTAATGTTTAATATATTTTGACTTATAAGACAACTCTTTATTATAATATTTGGAGGTAATAATGTACTGTAAACATTGTAATGGATTTAATTATGATAATGCTCAAAGCTGTACAACTTGTGGTGCTACTCTTCAAGATGCTGTTGTGGTTTCAAGTAACGAAACAGGAAAGCGTTGCCCAAGTTGTGGTGGTTACAACTGTCTACCTATGACAGACTCCAAAACCACTGGAAGTGACTTTAGTGCTGGTAGTGGTTGCTGTGGATATCTTCTTTTTGGTCCAATTGGACTTCTTTGTGGATTATGTGGGGGAGATAAAAAAACTGTGTCAAAGCATTTTTGGGTTTGTCCAAATTGTGGCAACAAGTTTAAGATGTGATTAATATGGATAAAAAAACTAAACGCTGGATAAAAGCTATGGAGCTTGCGAAATGCACTGGCTGTCACCAAATGCCTGAAAGAAGCTTTTTCTATAAGGGCTGGCAGTTTCCTGTTTGTGCTAGATGTACAGGGGTTTTTATCGGTCAAATTATGTCATATTTTATGTACAGAAATGTAAAAAAGCCTATAAGAACATCTTTTATGTTTTGCGAAATCATGCTTATTGATTGGCTTATACAAAAAAACGAGTACAAGGAATCCACAAATCCTAGAAGATTAGTAACCGGAATTTTAGGTGGATTTGGTCTTAATGTTTTGTATATTTATATAATAAAAAATATATTTAAAAGCTTTAAATTTTACGAATAATTTTGAAAGGAAATAATAAAATGAAAATTGAAACACAGTGCCTTCATGAGGGCTACACACCGAAAAATGGAGAGCCGAGGGTTATGCCAATAGTTCAAAGTACGACATATGTTTACGACTCTACCGATGACGTTGCGGCAGTTTTTGACGATCCAACAAAAAGCTTGATTTATTCGAGATTTGAAAACCCAACCACTGATGCGGTTGAAAAGAAGATTGCTGCATTAGAGGGAGGTGTTGCAGCACTTTGTACCTCAAGCGGACAGGCTGCTTCACTATGTTCAATCCTAAACATATGCCAAAGCGGAGATAGCTTTATTGCTTCTGCATCAATTTATGGGGGAACAGTTAACCTCTTTGCTGTAACACTTGCAAGGTTGGGGATTGAATGTATTTTTGTTAGCGATACTGCTACAGCACAAGAGCTAGATGCTGCATTTAAACCAAATACGAAGCTTTTGTTTGGTGAAACTATTGCAAACCCATCACTAACTGTATTAGATATTGAGGAATGGGCTAATGCGGCTCATAAAAATGGCGTTCCACTAATTATTGACAACACATTTGCAACACCATATTTATGCCGTCCTTTTGAATGGGGTGCAGACATTGTAGTCCACTCAACTTCTAAGTACATGGACGGACATGCAATTCAAGTTGGAGGAGTAATTGTTGATAGTGGAAAATTTGACTGGACAAATGGGAAATTCCCATGCATGACAGAGCCAGATGAAAGCTATCATGGAACAGTTTATACAGAAAAATATGCTTTTGCACCATACATTGTTAAAGCTAGAATGCAGTTAATGAGAGATTTTGGCTGTTACCCAGCTGCAAACTCATCTTTCTTGTTAAATTTAGGTCTTGAGACACTAGCTGTAAGAATGGATAGGTATTGTGAAAATGCAATGAAGGTTGCCCAGTTTATTGAGGCATCTGAAATGGTTGAATCTGTTGCATATCCAAATCTTGAAAATGATAAGTACCATGATGTTGCAAAAAAATATCTTCCAAAGGGAACAAGTGGCGTTATCTCATTCTCAATTAAAGGTGGAAGAGATGCGGCTGTTAAATTCATGGACAGCCTAGAGCTTGCCTCAAACGAGGTTCACGTTGCTGATATAAGAACCTGTGTACTTCATCCTGCATCAGCTACTCATCGTCAGCTAACTGATGAACAGCTTGTTGCGGCAGGAATTGACGGAGGATTAATTCGTTTTTCTGTTGGACTTGAGAATGTTGATGATATTATCGAGGATATTAAAAAAGGATTTTCGGCTCTTGAAAAATAAACTATAAAAATAAAATCTCCTGATTTTTCAGGAGATTTTTTGTGTTTAAAGGGCATCTATAAAAAGCTTTTGAGGATAATAACAACTATTATTTACCAATCGTTACAAACAAAACAATTTTCAGTAGCAAGCTTTAATAACATAACTTTTAAGTACAAACATTAATAACTATGTAGCTACAATCTACACAAATCACTAATAAAAACATTAGTAATTTTATAACTACAAACCACACAATTATAAACTTTATAACCTTGCAAAGGCAGACATGAT
>JAAZIT010000187.1 GCA_012800685.1 Clostridiales bacterium | reverse complement strand
ATGTGATTGCGTCAACCATTTTATTATTGTTCTTTGCCATTATCCACATTCCTCTCTTTATTAGGCTTTTTTTTAATTTTCAAACTATAAATATCAGTATTATAAATTTTATAATTAGGATCGAAATCCTCAATCTCACTTTTGTCATAAGGACCTTTAATCTTAGGTTCTTCAGGATTTTCTTCAACCCTTTCGGGATTGTGCTTTTCTATACTTTTGTCAATAATCTTTGCTATCTTTGGTATAAGCAACGTAACCAAGAATATTAATAACATAACTAGAATAACTAATCCACAAAATCTAAAGAGAATTAGCGCATCATCTAATTTAAATCCCAATATTTCCAAAGCTTATACCCACCTTTTCTATAATTATAACAATAATCATTATACCATTATACAGTATTTATTTCAAGAGGTTCTTTAAAATAACAATACTAAATTGAAATTTTCATGTAAACTTTCAAAATTTATTGTAAAATTATACATATTAACACATAGGAACATTTACAATACTATTTAAAGTTACAATTTTTGACGTAGTCACTAATTGTTAATAAAAAATAAATGGTTTAGTAATTACTGCAGTCACTTATATGATATAATTAATATAATTATTGAGTAATTATAAATAATTATATTATTAGAAATGGAGAAATTGAAATGAAAAAATTTTTAGCATTCTTACTTGCTGCCTCAATGGTATTAACCTTGACATCTTGTTTATCAGAGGACGATGATGACAGCAAGAAGAGCAAAAAGGGCAACTCATCAAGTCAAGAAAGTAAAGAAGATTCTAGCAAGGACGACGACTCTAAGGACGACGACTCTAATGACGACGACTCTAAGGACGACGACTCTAAGGACGATGAATCTAAGGACGATGACTCAAAGCCAGCTTCAGCTGGTATGCAAAAAATTACATACAAAAGCTTGACTATGGAAATTCCTGACACTTGGACAACTGAAACAACAGGTGAAGCTACTTTCTATTACCCATTAGATATGGATGAAACAGGTAACAATCTTAACTTTACATCATCAGTAGCTATGGAATCACTCTCTATTTTAACCAAAGATAGTATTGAATCAACAATGACATCTATTTATCCTGAATACAAGGTATCTATCCCTAAGTTTGAGCACACTACAATTAATGGGTATGAGGCTATTGAAATGACTTATAACTTCTCTATTTTAGGAATGGAAATTGTAACAAATCAGTTTTATATAAATGGCGATGATTATACTTATATCATTACATTTACAGGTAATACTGGTGATTTTGCTGATATTTCAGGTATTGTTAACTCAATTAGTCTAGACTAATTATCATATACTTCTATATGAATTGGGGTTTTAAAATGAAAAGGACACTTTCGTTATTGTTTGTTGTTTTAATGTCACTCTCATTGGGTTCGTGTAAAAAAGATTCATCAAGCAAGGATTCTAAAAATCCACCTCAAGATAATTCATCAGCTGGAATAATCGACAATTCAATTACTGATGATACAAGCAAAAACTTGAATGATAATTCTAATATTAGTGATAGCACTAATATTAATAATGACAATGGGCTTGTTCTAGTGTCATTTCACAATTTATCAATTGAGCTTCCAAAAGCTTGGACTAATAAATCAAGTAGTTCGGCTTGTTATTATTTTCCAGCAGATTATACCACCACAGGCAACAATCTATGCATAAAAATTATAGACAAGATTGAGTCTTTTGAGTACTTTACTGAAGATTTTATAAAAGGTAAAAACCCTAACCATAAAATTAAAGTAACGTCATTATCAGAAATTGACATTAATGGTTGCCATGCATTACGTGCAGTATATAATGTTGGTGAATTAGCTATTACAACAAGCCAATATTATATAACAGGTAGCAAAGAAACCTATGTAGTAACCTTTACTGGAAACTATGGTGATTTTTACTTAACCAAAAATTATGCAGAAACTATTAAGGTAGGCTAGTTGTCGTTGTAGTTATAGTTTTAATTGTTTTAGGTTGGAATTTTCTAACCAAAATTTTTAATTTTCAAACTAACGTGCCTTGACAATTAATAAATATTAAAAAATTATTTTAATATTCAACAAGACATAACTTAAGCCTTTTAGGATTTTATTCTAAAAGGCTTTTTTTATTTAAATATTCAGACGCAAGGTACAATGAACCACACACAACAATAGGCTTGTTTTTAGTCATGGCATATTCCAGCCCTAGCCCTAAGCTTTTTAAGGGCTTTGATCTAGCACCAAGATTATTTGCGAGCTTTGCAAGACTTTTAGCAGGTACTTCTTTAGGGTTAAACCCTTCAACGCAAACAAATTCCGAAACAACAGGCAAAAGATTTTCAAGTGCCAGTTCGACCTGTTTTTCCTCAAGCATTCCTATAACTGCTGTAACTAGAGCTGGAGGATTAAGTGTTTTCAACATTTTAGAAAGTGCCTTAGTTCCTGCTGGATTATGTGAGCCGTCAAGAATTATTAAAGGTTCTTTAGAAATAACCTGAACACGTGCTGGTACAAGAGCTTTTTTAGAACCTCTTTTTATGTTTTCATTAGATATTCCTAAGATTTTTGCTGTTTCTATTGCAGTTAAACAATTTATAATTTGATGTTCACCACACATAGAGGTTTTGTATTTCTCGCCTTTATACACAAATTCATTTCCAAATACATCACTCTTTATCACTTCAAGTTTAGTTTCGTCTGGTATAATTAGTCTTGAATTTTTATCTTTAGCAATTTTTTCTACAACCTTTATGGTTTCAGTAGCATTTTTTGCCGAAAGCACACAGGGAATACTCTTTTTAATTATCCCTGCTTTTTGGGTTGCTATTTCATTAAGTGTTGATCCTAAAATTGCTGTATGGTCGAAATCGATAGAGGTTATAACCGAAATTTCAGGGATAACAATATTTGTGCAGTCCATTAAACCACCAAGTCCAGTTTCCCACACAACTATATCACATTTTTTCTCTTTAAAATAAAGCAGTGCTATTGCCATAGTTATTTCAAACTGAGAATATCTATGCTCTTTTGTTTTTTCAACTGCTTTTTTTACAATTTCCCCTAATTTTACAAGAATTTCATCAGATATATTTTCGTTGTTAACCTTTATTCTATCAGAATAAGTGAAAATATATGGAGATGTAAAAAGCCCTGTTTTTTTACCCTCTAAAATACACATCTCGCTAAGCATTTGTGCTGTACTGCCTTTCCCATTAGTACCAGCAATGTGTATAAATTTTAAGTCCTCATGTGGATTTCCTATACATTCAATTAAGCTTTTAGCTCGTGAAAGGTCTTTCACCGCTTTACCCTTTTTATCAAAGCTGTTAATAAAATCCATACATTCTGACAATGTCATTATTTATTACCTCTTTTATTCCTTTAAATCTATGTCATGAATAACATTATAAAGCTGTTTCGCCGTATCTATATTTACACCTGCAATATTTTTAAGTTCTTCAGCACTGGCTTTTTTTAGTGCTTGAGTTGTTTTATAGTGCATAATAAGCTTTTTCGCCTTTTTATCACCTATACCCTTGACAGTTGTAAGCTCAAGCTGGTAGGTGCTTTTTTTATGTCTTTGAGACTGAAATGTTATTGCGTATCTATGCACTTCATCTTGAATTTGTGTAATTAACGCAAAAGCTGCTCGATTTTTTGATACTGATATCTCTTCTCCACCAGTTGCAATTGCTCTAGTTCTATGCCTAGAGTCCTTAACAAGTCCAAAAAGAGGGACATTTATCCCCATCTCGTCAAGAACAGGCTGAACGGCGTTAACATGTCCTTTTCCACCGTCTAAAAATATAATGTCAGGAAGTCTTGAAAAGCCCTCATCAGTTCCCTCAAAATAGTTTCTAAATCTTCTTTGGATAACCTCCTGCATACAAGCATAGTCATTTTGCTCGTACACTGTTTTTATAGTAAATTTTTTATAAAACTTTTTATTAGGTCTTCCATTTTCAAAAACAACCATTCCAGCGACCATGTTTGTGGACGCTAAATTTGAAATATCATAGCATTCAATATATTTTGGAGTTTTAGATAATCCCATTGCCTTGGCTAATTCTTCAAGAGCAACAATTTCTTTCCCAGTTCTCCCCACCTTTATTGAAAGATATTCACTAGCATTACTTTTAGCGAGGGTAGTAAGTCTTAAGAGACTTCCACGCTTTGGAACTGAAATTGTAACAGCCTTTTGTGCCCTTTCACGTAAGAATTTCTCAACCATAATCAAATCCGGAATATCTGCGTCAAGAAGAATTTCTCTTGGGACTTCCATATGATTTCCATAATATTGAAGAAGAAAATCTTGAAGCATTTCATCAGCCATTTCCGCCTCACCCAAAAAGAAATCAACCTTATCTACAAGCCTTCCCTGTCTGTACATTAATACAGACGCACAGGCATTATCGCCATTAACCGAAAGCCCAACAACGTCCACAAATACTAGATTTTTGTCAAAAATCTTCTGTCTTGCAGATGCATTTTGAATTGATTTAATCCGATCACGGATTTTTGCCGCCTGTTCAAAGTTTAAATCCTCCGCTGCTCTCCCCATTGCCCTATTAAGCTTTTCAACAGATACCTGTGAGCCTTCTCTTATATATTCAACAGCTTGAGCAACAATTTCGCCATACTCGTCCTTAGAAACTTTTCCTAAGCATACACCCATACACTTTTTAATGTGATAATTTAGGCATGGTCTTGTTTTATTAAAATCTTGTGGAAATTTCTTTTTACAGGTAGGCAACATAAAAACACTGTTAGCTTCATCAACAGCCTCCCTTACCGTATAACCACTTGTATATGGTCCAATGTATTCCGCCTTATCATTTTCTTTTTGCATGGCTCTTGTAACTCTTGGGTATTCCTCATTAGACACTTTAATATAGCTATATCCCTTGTCATCCTTTAGCAAAATGTTGTACTTTGGCTTGTGAAGCTTTATTAATGAACATTCAAGGACAAGCGCCTCAAACTCATTATCGGTAACTATAAAATCATAGTCATATACAAGTGAAACCATTTTCGCCACTTTGGTAAGGTGGTCAGTGCCTTTTCTAAAATATGTCACAACACGGTTTCTTAGATTTTTAGCTTTCCCAATATAGATAATCTTTTTGTTTTTATCCTTCATTATATAGCAACCTGGTGAAAGAGTTAGCTTTGCTGTTTTGTCACGCAAAAATGGAAGTCGTGGGTTTTCTTCATCTGTAACGTACAATAGCTTCACCTCCTATTTTAAAAATCTTTTCTTATACTTATTATAGTCATTGCGTTAATAAATTGTTTTTAATAATATTTGTACTTTGACATAAAAGCTATTATTAATGTTAGATTATATATTTTATCATTTATCTAGTGTTATTATTGTAATTTGAGAATTGTTAAATATTCTTGGTTTCCCTAGTCCTCGACTAACGTACATTTGACAGTCACCTTTTTTATAAAGTCCTGCTGAATACTTAGGAAAAAACTTTCTTTCTGGCGACAACAAGCCATTAATAAAAGGAAGTCTTATTGCACCGCCATGAACATGACCACAAAGTGTCAAATCAGCTCCCCACTTAGCATATTCATCAAAATAAAAAGGAGTATGAGATAGGAAAAGTGTGAAATTTTTCTTTTTTCCTAGCCTTTCATTTATATACTCAGCATTAGGTGTTGGCAAATCTTTATAAGTTTTATCTTTATTTTTATAAAATTTCTTTTCTATAGTTATTCCACAAATATCAACCTTTTCTCCACCTTTTTCAACCTGATAGGTTTTGTTGTCCAAAATATTTACGCCAATTTTAACGAGTTCTTTACACATTTTATCTGTGGTTAGTGGGTTTTCTACCTCGTGATTTCCATAAATGAAATAAACTGGAGCTTTTTTTATAAGCTCTTTCATAAAAAATATTTTCTCACTTATATCATGCTCGTGTCTGGATATCAAATCCCCTGTAAACACCACAATATCAAACTCTAAAGGTTTAATTTTGTCTAAAAGTCTTTTATAATTATGCCCAAAATTTTTTAAATGCAAATCCGACAAATGGAGAATTTTATATCCCTCAAACTCTTTAGGCAGGCTGTCTGATTTAACGGTTATTTGGGTTGTAGTTATAAATATATTAGAAAGCAAAAAAATAAAAGCAAAGGCAAATACAACAATAGCTAGTGCAATCAATAAATATTTCCTCCTCCTAATTTTTAAATGTATTATATATTATACTTGAAAATCAAAGGTTTGTAAACATTAATATAAATGTCTAGCGTTTTTAATCCACAAGTTCCTAGTTAGTTTATTATTCTTAAGCTTTTATTTCTAGTATGTGGAAAAACATTAAAAAAACAACTTTGACTTTTTAATTATAAGGGTGTTTTGGTTTTTTTCTTTAACTAGTTATATATAAATCCCTTACCACTAACAATTATGGAAAATACACAAAAAAGGTTTGTATTTTGTCGAAAAGTATGATATACTGTAACTAACAATTGAATGTTATGACATATATATATAAATAATGTTTTTAGGACTATGAAAGGCGAGTAATACATTAAACCGTATTATAATTTCGTCATGGAGGCTTAGTTATGGACAAAACTAAAAGAAAAAGTTTAGCAAAATCCGTGTGGATTTTCTTTATTGTTATTATTTTACTAATTATACTTGGGTTGTTTATACTTTCATTAGTGTTTAAAACTCCAGAAGCAACACCCAGTGCCTTTGGTTATAGCTTATTTTTAATGGACGATGATGGAATGGGCGATGCTGTTCCAAAAAACTCCCTTGTTATTACAAAAAATTACAGCCCATCAGCAGATAATATTGGTGACGCTATTCTTTGCGAAAACATTGGAGGTTATGGCTCAACTGTCCTAAGGTTAGCAGCAATAACACCAACCACCGAAACCGTATTTTATGAGGCTTTTTTTGATAATGATCCAACCAACATAATAACTGTACCAGCAAAGGATCTTGTGGGACAGGCGGTTTCGTATCATGTAGTTTTAGGAAAAATAATTACCTTTGTTACATCTACAACAGGTGTAGTTTTTATGATTGTTATTCCAGCCCTTTTGCTTGCTCTTTGTGAGCTTTTAATTGCCTTATTTACTAATAAGGATAACAAGAACAAGAAAAGCAAAGACAAATTTAAAAGGCAAATGGATGCTTTTGATATTCCAGATGAATCACCATTTAGTGAAAGATCTAAATCTTCAAGAAAACCGTCACTTTCCATTGACAATATTATTTTGGGTACGGATTTAAAAGGTCGAACCGAAGAAGATACCATTGAACATGACTTTTTCGAAGACACTATTACTCCTTTAGATTTTAATAAGAAATCTTTAAGAAATGTTTATAATAATGATGAGGATTTAACCTCTAATAGAGTTCCTCTTAAGACAGTTTCAACTTCACATAAAGAGCATGAAGAAACTTCATCGAAGGTTGAAAAGGTTATAGTTAGACCCAGTGTTTCAAAGAAAGAGGGCAAAGAACCCTCCTCCCCCTATTCAGAGCAGAGTGGTGAAGCGCCAGCTATCCAATCGACAAAGCCAGCGGAAGAAGCATCTGCAGAATTTAAATCAGTCCAACAAACGCAATCACAGGATTTAGAAAAATCCAATCGTTCTCTCTCTCACCTTATTAAGCTTATGGAGGAACAAGAAAAATTGCTAAAAGACAAATATGGCGAAGACTAGTAGCTAGTAGCTAGTTACAAGTAGTTAGTCGTTAATGGCTAGTAGGGTAGTAGGTAGTAGGCTAGTTGGCTAGTTGGCTAATGGTAAGTCATTTAATGTTTGATAGCTAAAAATTAATAATATACTTAGCAAATAAGTAACTAATTAAATAAATCAACTAGGCAACAGCTTTTTAACTGTTGCCTTTTTTGTGGGATTTTATAAATTAAGTATTTGATTGTTTAAATATAGTATTAGTTTGGTTGATTGGTGAGTTGTGAATGGTAGTTGGTAGTTGGTAGTTGGTAGTTGGTAGTTGACTAATTATAATTATTCAGTTAATCATGTCTGCCTTTGCAAGGTTATAAAGTTTATAACTACAAACCACACAATTATAAACTTTATAACCTTGCAAAGGCAGACATGAT
>JAAZIT010000186.1 GCA_012800685.1 Clostridiales bacterium | reverse complement strand
TGAATAAAAATAGTCCATTTTTTTAGTATAAGAGCAAACTGTAGTGTAGTTAAAGTGATGTTTTGTTTTTAAATATGTTGTTCCCTTAATCTTAACATACCAATAGTTTAACAGCGAATATGATTGATCAACCATTTTTCATCGGAAGTATTCTAGCAAAATCTTACATTTTCATTCCCATTTTTTCGTACGACTCCATACCTGCCATCCAAAGATTAGATAACTCAATACCACGCTCCTCAGCTAACGCGTTCATTAAAGTATTCATATCCATTAACTGATACTTCTGATGCGGCTTTTTTGGATCTACTATCTCTATTTGTGCCATCATACCACCATCTTCATGTTCTAAAATATGGCAATGATACATATATATACCAGGTAAATCAAACTTAACTAGTATTCGAACAGTTTCCCCTGGGTTAACTCCAATGGTGTCTTTGAAACCGTTCTCATTTGGATATGGATCTTTTCCATTACGTGTTAGTACTAAAAAGCGAGTGCCGTGTATGTGAAATGGGTGAACCATTCCCGGTTTTTTGTTACTATTCGTGACATCCCAATACTGATACTCTCCAACTATTTGCTCGGCATCAATGCGTTCCATAGCAAATTTCTTGTCATCTATGGCAACACTTTCATCCATTCCTTGCATGACGACATGTCGAATGGGTAATGACGTTTCAACTGACGGTTTCTTTAAATTAATTAAATGATCGGGAATTTTTGTAGTATCTTTTGCGAAATTGTGAATGCGGAACTTTAATAGTGGCACTTGATCAGTATATAAGGTTACCTCATCACCTTCATGATATTGGCTAAAATCAATAATGACTTCTGCACGTTCAGCACAGCTCAACATTAAACCTGTCAGCTTGATTGGCTTGGGTAATAGAGAACAATCCCCCGCAATCTGATCAAATGGCAAATCATCGGAAAAATGCAAACGCCATTCCCGACGGTTAGCACCATTTAGAAAACGTAACCTTATTTTTTGTGTTGTGACATCGAAGTATGGGTTGACTGTTCCATTGATAACAGCCGTGGGACCTGCAACACCATCAGGATCATAATCGGCACGATAATCAAACTGATTATCTTTGTGAAAATGTCTATCTTGTAAAATAATTGGAATATCATCTACTCCATAATTTCTTGGTATTGATAATTGGGATTCATGCTCATCTTGAACAATAACCATTGTAGCTAATCCTTGCCACACCTGTTCTGCTGTGGATGGACATGGGTGAGCATGCAACCATAATGTCGCAGCGGGCTGATTCAACGTAAAATTAATATGTTTGATTTCCCCTGGGTAAACAGGCGCGTGACAACCCCCATCAACATAAGGGCCACTAACATCAGCTCCATGCCAATGAAAAGTAGTTAATTCTGGCAGGTCATTCTTCAAAGTGATATGATTTTTTTGACCGCGGTGAAATATAATAGTCTTACCTAAAAAATTAGCATTATAACCCCATGCCTGTGTCTTTTCCCCTGGCAATATTTGCGATTTCCCTGATTTTGCAGTGACGGTATAGTAGATATCATTTTTAGACTCTCTATCTGCTTTTAAAATAGGTGGTATATTTAAAGGCATTTCCGGGGCATTATTTACTATGAGAGGTACATATCCGCCATCATGTAGATCAAAAGCTGGCTCATCAAAGAAATATTTTTTATTGGACTGTTCCATTTTAATTTTCCTCTATATTTTTAGCAGTGTACTTACTGAAAATTGAAATTACAGGATATGAATGATCACTCTTCATCTCAAATTCTAGCACTTTTTAGTAATTATGAATAATATTAGCATTCTGAAGAGTGTAATTATCTTAACTATTTAATCATGTTACGCTCATAGTCGATATTATGAAAAGCTATTTAAGTAACTATAAAAAGTTATCTAATTCAGAGTGCAACAAAATTAGCGGATGACATTGGATTGGCGACGTTTTAGGGGCAATTGGACATGTATACCATCCAGCCGACCCTCAAAAGGTTCTAGATCAATTGAATGGCAAGACGCAACCTAAACCTGGACACCAATATAGTCCATATGGGTATTATTAATTTAACGAATTAACATAATGCAGCTTATGCCAAGTTAAAAGCGCCAAACCTTAATTTAATACGGTTCGGCGCTTTTTCTGTGATCTGTTCTTGTGAATTGAGCTTAAAATAATTGGTCTAGCTCTCATAATCCCCACAACTAGCCTTT
>JAAZIT010000185.1 GCA_012800685.1 Clostridiales bacterium | reverse complement strand
TAATTCATTAATGAGCCAAGCAAAAATGAATGCCGCAATATATGATATTGGTCCAACAACAACCGCTAAAATAAATGTATTTCTTAGGGCAATTAAAAAAACCTCATCATGTAGAATTAATCTAATGTAGTTAGTTAAACCAATAAATTTTGGCGGATTAATAATGTCAAAATAAGTAAAGCTTAGAAATAAAGATATCATAATTGGTAACACTGTAAATGTAAAAAATATTAACAAATATGGTGCCATCATTCGATAAAACACTTTATTTCTTTTTATCTCTTTTAATGTTTGCCCCTTTTTTCTTTTCATTAGTCTAACCCCAATTCTTTACGCTTGCGCGCAATCTCTTCATTTATTACTAAAGTATACTGATAAATACTGTCTTGCGGCAGTACGTTTTCATTTAATGTTAATCTAAATGCATTATCAATATGTCTTCCTACAATATAATCACCAGGAACTGAAGGAACAGCTTCAGCATAGCTTCTTTGTTCATCTAAAATGATAAAATCAGCAGCCGGCCATGATAATTTCGCGAATGCTTCTAAATTCGCGGTTGGATATCTTGCGGCCGCTCCTAAAATAGATTCAATTCCTCTAGCATATGCTAATTGTGTTTCTTCTTTGTGGTACCATTTTAAAAATTCCCACGCAGCATCTGCTTCTTTTGTATCATTCATAATTACAGTGGAACTTACTACAGATGTAGTAGTATGGTTAACATTTCCAAATTCATCTTTAGTCCCTGGGATTAAAGCATAGCCCCATTGTCCTTGAATTTCTGGCGCAAACACCGAAAGTGAATTATATAAGGTAAAATTAGATAATCCTATTGGCATTTCACCACTTCTAAATCTGTTTAAAAAGTTTGCTTCTAAAACAAATCCATAATTAGTAAAGAACCTAACATATGTTACAAACGCCTCAATATTTTCTGGTTCTAACATCGCTACTTCTTTATAATCATCAGTATATAAGTTTCCGCCTCTTTGTTTAATCATGGCGTATAAAGATTCGTTTAAAGTACCTTGAGCCACTGGAATGTAGAAATCTAGATGTTGTTTTTGTAATATAGGAGAGATGTCAACAACTTCATCCCAGGTTTCAGGTACTTTTGTAATTCCAATTTCATTTAAAATATCTTTTCTATAAAACATAATTAAAAAGTCTTCAGTATTTGGTAGGGCATATGTCTTACCATCAAAAGAAAGTGGTTGCATCGCACTTTTACTAAACCAAGGTTTAACATCTTCAAAATCTGAAAATTCACTCAAATCTTTGATAGCTCCACGAATGCCCCAGTTAACTGGCGTTTTTTGGTCAACACCAATCGCAACATCCGGTCCATTTCCAGATAATGTTGCTGAAAGTAATATTCCCATATTAACCATTTTTAATTTGACATTAATATTGTGTTGTGTCACAAAAGACTCATCAATTAGCTGTCTTAGTATTGTGGTTTGGTCTCTACCTGTTCCAACCCACACTTCAATTGTTGGACCATTTACTTCTTTAACACTTCCAAAATCACCAACATCTCTAAATGAACCAAAGAATAAAATAATTTCATGCCATAGTTTTTCAAAAAAGTTAGTTGAAACTCTTTTTAGTTTATATTGGCTTCCCATTATTGTGATGGAATCAATAATTAAAGGTTGTTCACTAACATTCATTACCCAGCTTGCTAAACTAGAAATGTTTTGTTCTAACGCCCTTAAACCTTTTTG
>JAAZIT010000184.1 GCA_012800685.1 Clostridiales bacterium | reverse complement strand
TTTAAGTGGTTTCTGGTCTCCACTTTTTATTTTATTAGTCAGTCAAAACTGTCAATGTCAAGAAGTGTCATTCCGAATTTTCGGTGGTTCTGGTGTCTGTCCGTTGTGTCGTTTCTTAAACTTGCCCATAACGGCTGGCGGTATGAAACGTTGGGGATTGCGGGCTACTTACCTGTCGAGTTACACCGAACTTGATGCGGGGCAGAACGCTTACATAACCACTTAAACCCCAATGTTTTATACCGCTTGTTAGGTGCTGGGCATTTTGGTTTACATTCTTGATTTCTGAAACCATAATTCCAATTATTTAATTCAAAAACAGCATATATTCTGATTAAACTTTCCAAAACAATAAGGATTCCACCGCATCTAAACCAAAAACAGGAATCTTTAATGTGTCAAAAACTTCTTTTCTTTCTGCAAATGAATCGTCAATAAATATTGAGTTTGTATTTTTTATGAAACCACTTTTATTTTGGGTTTGTTCTAATAATAATATATCATCAAATAATAAGTCACTAATTGCAAATTTAGACAGGGTTTCTTTTATATCCTGCTTATGCTTTGTAAGTAGTATTATTTTTTTACCCATATTTCTTGCTTGATAAAGAAACTTAATAATATCAGTGTTTACTCCATTATCTACTATGATTGTGTCGTCAAAATCAATATAAACATAATCGTAATTTTCCTTGATTGAAAATCTTGCAAATAAAGCACGGTCAATTTCTATATCGAGTTTATTGTTTAAAATACTAACTTCAAAACCCATTCTGTCAAATAAACTTAATTGTATAAAATTAATGCCTACAGCCCTAAATAATGCCATTGTTCCTGCTATACGTGGAGCAATTTCCATTAAAACAAGTTCCCCATTTGCTCGTTCTTTTACTTGATAAAACCAAACACCTTGAAATGAAAGCGTTTGATTTATTATTTCAGCTAAATCTTGAAATTTAGGATTATTTAGTTGTTTAGAATTAACACTAATACCATTATTGATTCTTATTCGTTCACGACCTTCTGCAAATAGAAGTTGACCGTTTTTATCAGTAAAACAGTCAACAGTATATTCTTTACCTGGCAAGTATTCTAAGGCAAGTAGTGTTGGGTCTTTTTTGAAATAAAAAATGGCTTCTTCTTTTGTGTTAACTTTATATGTTCCTTTTGTCCCTTGACCTACATCAGGTTTCAAAAAAATTGGAAAATTTATTTGTTCATTTATTTCATAAACTTTTGGAGTAGGAATTAGTTTTTGAAATACTTCATATGTTACTCCTTTCGACCTGCACACCTTACAAGTATCAGCACATGAAGTAATTATGGTTGCTTTAATTATACTTTGGTTTTCAGCCATTTTCAAAACAGCGGAATCATGAGCGGGTATAATAAAATCAATTTTATACAGCTCTACTATTCTATTAATTTCATCAATAAAATTGGGTTTATCAATGAATGGAATCCCTGAAATATAATTTTTGTAAACAAATTTGCCGTGGTCATCAACACTATTGCCACCATATAATGTGAAGTGCTTTGAATATGCTAATGCTCGGTTTACTTCTAACCCGATTTCAGAACCACAAGGGAATACTAATACATTTTTCATATTTATGACTTTTTCGCAATTATCATTATTGCTCCAGCAAACTCTGGCAACTCATCAGCCAATTGCCAAAGACCTTTTATTTGTTCTTCTGCGATGATATTTGCATTTAACATTTCGATATTTTGTTTATCCGAAAATAGTTTAAATGCGAGTCCATGTTTCCCAATAATAGAAAAACCGCTATTTATTATCTGTTCTTCCAGCATTTTCCAATCATAAACTCGAAAGTGCCCATGGTGTTTATCATTTTCAGTCAAATCATAAACTGAATCTAACAATCCCATTTTAACTGCTAATTGTCTGGAAAGAGCATGTGCATTGGGTACTGATATTGCTATTACACCGTCTTTTTTAAGGTAGGTGCTTAATTTTGGTAATAAAATTAAAGGGTTTTCTATATGCTCTAAAATATGATGAAATATAAGGCATTCAAATTTTTCATCCAATGTAAAATTTTCAAAGTAGGATTCATAAAATATAACATTTTCTGCATCTTGAACTCTTTCTTTGGCTATTCTTATAAATTCGCTTGAACCGTCAACTGCAACAACTTTCTTTGTCAATTTTGATAAAATTTCAGTCATTTGACCACTAGCAGAACCGAATTCTAATACTGCTGAATTTTTTAAATCAAGATAATTATTCAACTTATCAAGAAATTCAAAAC
>JAAZIT010000183.1 GCA_012800685.1 Clostridiales bacterium | reverse complement strand
TGCACAAGGGGTTATTCCTATTGTTAATGAAAATGATACCGTTAGTATCGACGAGTTAGAGCTTGAAATGGGGGAAAACGACTCACTTGCAGCTATTATTGCCACTGTAATAAATGCTGATTTAGTCGTAATTATGTCTGACATTGATGGGCTTTATGATAGTGATCCAAGGACAAATGAAGATGCAACTCTAATTCCAGTTGTTAATAAAATTACTGATGAAATTCATGATTTGGCTGGTGGAGCAGGCTCAAGATTTGGAACTGGTGGAATGAAAACCAAGGTTGTTGCTGCTGAAATTGCTAACGAATCAGGAATAGATATGATAATAATGAACGGCTCAAATCCTAAAAAGCTTTATGATTTATTTGAGGGAAAGCAAATAGGAACACTCTTTTGTGCCAATAAATAATGAGGAGGTTTTAATATGAATTATATTGAAAAACTAGGCGAAAAGTCAAAATTAGCTAAGCTGAAAATTGCTACTGCTGATACAGGGCTTAAAAATCAAGCTCTTTTAAATATTGCGAAATGCCTAAGAGCTCGCCAAGAGGAAATTATTGAAGTTAATAAAAAAGATTTAGAGAATGCTATTAATAATGGTATGTCAGTTTCACTTCAGGATAGGCTCACTCTTAATGAAGAAAGAATTGAAGCTATAGCTTCAGCTTGTGAAAACCTTGCTAAACTTCAAGACCCAGTGGGGGAAATACTAGGTGGCTCTGTTAGACCAAACGGAATGAAAATAACTAAGGTTAGAGTTCCAATGGGTGTTATTGGAATAATTTATGAGTCTCGACCAAATGTAACTGTTGATGCAGGTGCACTTTGCCTAAAAAGCGGAAATGCAGTTATTTTAAGAGGTGGAAAAGAAGCTTTTAACTCAAACAAAAAGCTTGTTGATATTATGAGAGACGCAGCATCTGAAACTGGATTCTCGCCTGATGTTATACAACTTGTTGAGGATACATCTCGTGAAATTGCAACTGAAATGATGAAAGCAAATGGCTATATAGATGTTCTTATTCCACGTGGTGGGGCAGGGCTTATAAAATCAGTTATAGCTAACGCAACAGTCCCAGTTATCGAAACTGGAACAGGAAATTGCCATATTTATATTGACGATACTGCTGACATTGAAATGGCTGTAGCAATGACTGATAACGGAAAAACTCAGCGTCCATCGGTTTGCAACGCTCTTGAAAGCTGTTTGGTGCATGAAAAGGTTGCAGAGGTATTTTTACCACTTATGAAAGCAAAGCTTGATGAGCATAATGTTGAAATAAGAGGTTGTGCTGAAACAAAAAGAATACTAGGTGACAGTGTTGTTGATGTTACAGAGGATGACTTTGCTACTGAATTTAACGACTTTATTATATCTGTTAAGGTTGTTAAGGATATAGATGAGGCTATACTTCACATTCAAAAATACTCAACTGGACATTCGGATTGCATAATAACAAATACTCTTTCGTCGGCTGAAAAATTCCAAAAATCAATTGATTCTGCTGCTGTTTATGTAAACTGTTCAACAAGATTTACAGATGGTGAGGAGTTTGGACTGGGTGCTGAAATTGGTATCTCAACCCAAAAGCTACACGCAAGAGGACCAATGGGACTTAGCGAGCTTACAACAACAAAGTATATTATTAATGGAAATGGACAGATTAGATAGGTTTTTATAAAACAATTACTAATTAAGCGTTAATGTCCAAAGTATAATATTTATATGTAATAAAAAAACTGATACTTGTCGAAAGTATCAGTTTTTCTTTTATAACATATTTAAGATAAAACAAGTAATTATGGGATAATCTTAAAATTTAAATATAACATATATAAGCTTTAATAAGCTGTTTGTAAGAAGTTAGTCCTCCTTTAGGTACTTATTAATAAATTCTGGTGCAGGAATAGCTTTATCAAAAAGCCAGCCTTGAGCCATGTTAAAGCCACATGAATACAAGAATTTTGCTTGCTGTTCGGTTTCAACGCCCTCAAAGATAATGTTCTTTTGAGTTGTTGAAATAAGTACACACATCTGCTTAATATAATTTCTTTCGTCCTCAGATGAGGATATATTGTTTACGAAAAACTTATCAACCTTAACAGTGTCAACAGGTGCTTTCATAAGCAGTGAAAGTGATGAGTAACCGATTCCAAAATCGTCCATATTAATTTTGAAACCGTCATCTCTAAGCTTTGACATATTTTTGAAAATTATATTTACATCTTGAGCAAATGAACTTTCGGTTATTTCAATCTCAATTAAGTGGCTAGGAACATCATATTCCTTAGCCAAGCTAATTAGGTTATCTACAAAATTCGGATTATGGTTGTGAAGCCTTGAAAAATTAACGGATATAGGTATTAACGGATAACCATTGTCAATCCAAATACGAAGCTGTTCTAATGCCTGCTTAAAAATGCAATAGTCAAGCTCAATAACATAACCAACTTTCTCTAGCACGTCAATAAATTCAAATGGAAGTTTGTGTGTGCCATCAGAGTTTCTCCACCTAGCTAGTGCCTCAGCGCCAATAATTTCACGGTTAGAAAGAGAAAATTTTGGTTGAAGGAACATTTCAATATCACCATTTTCAATGGCTGCATGTAATTCGCTCGCAATTTTTTGTTCATTGCTACGTTTTCTTCTCATACTTTCGGAATATATTCCACAAGGTATGCTCTTAGTGCCTTTAACTGAGCGTCTTGCTAGATTGGCATTGTCTATTGCAATTGTTACGTCTACATCACCGTCTGGAATAAAATAAACTCCTGATGATACGTGAAGGTCACTTGCAGGATATTTTTCTTTTAGTAAACTAGAAAACTCATCGTTAATTTTAGGTATAATATCTAAAATAAAATCACGGCTTTCAACAACGTTAAATGTAAGGAAAAAGTCAGAATAAATACGACAGCTAATAACATTGTCACCTTTGTGGCTAATAAAATTAGCAAAATCTCGAAGAACTTGATTTCCAGCTTCAAAACCGAAGTTGTCATTTATATAAGAAAAATCATTTATATCTGAATAAGTTATGGAGTAACATTTTGAACTATCAAAGTCTTTTGTGCGTTGTGCAACTATCTCTTTAAAAGTTTTTCTGTTATACAAACCAGTTAAAGAATCAGTGGTTAAAAGTCGATTTATTAGCTTTTGGTCGTTATCAGCCTTGACAATTAAGTTCTTTTCTATTTCAATAGAAAAGGCTCTTCCGAAAACAGAAGCTATTTTTCCGTCACTATCGGCGTTACTGGCAAGTGAAAGCCTATACCATACATATGTGTCATCATATGAAAAAGCCTTTGTTCTAAACTCAATTACACATGAATCTTCATTTTTTAAGCATTTATCCCAACTAGATTTATAAGTGTCATAATCATCAGGATGTACTGTTAATCTTGGTGTGTCAACTCCCCAATATCTTGACATATTATATCTTTGAGATGCTACAGTAAAGGCTTCTGCTGGAAGCTGTAAGGTGTCCTTATTTACATCATATTCAATATACATGGACACTAAATTTTGTTCGAGCATTTTATATTTTTCGTTTTTAAGTCTGATTTCTTCATCATGTCTGTGGTGCTCTGAAACATCAGTTATTATCATTGTGATTGTACTGCGACTGTTTTCCAAGTCATAATCAAGATTGCTGTAATTTGTGACATGAATAATCTCACCATTTTTTGTTTTTATCGGGTGAATAAGATTGCTCTCGCCCTTAGCTTGGATATTTTTAATAATCTTGTTATGTACTAGTTCAGGACTATGGCTGTCAAGGCATACTAAGTCCCCAAAAGAGATGCCTTTTACTAAATCCTTATGATTATATTTTGTTAAATCATAGAACCCATTACTAGCCGTAATAATAGAAAAACCATTGTCTATGTCAATGACAATCTTTCCAAATCTAACCTGTTCAATTTCGTTCAACTTAGAATGCATTTTAAACACCTCACTTTTATAAAATCTTATTAATATTGATATTCTTATAACTTAATAACTTAGTACAATTATACACTAACAATAGAATAAATTCAAGACTTTGAAAAAATTTTGTGATATTGTACAAAATATCAGAGTTTTTTAGGTACTCAAATGAAAAAATTCATATTTAATCACAAGTAAATACTTTATTAAAGAAAATATAAGAAACTGTACCTTACTTTTTCATTGACAAAGTGAAGAGGTTGAGTTATACTGATAGTGAACTAAAGAAAAAGCAATGTTGCTGACGGAAATGTGAGTTTACACAGTGTAACATTGATGTTTATAATTAGCCGACCGTCTGGGCAGTCCAAATTTGGGCTGCCCAGTTTTTGTATATAATGGAAGTAAGAGGAAGTAATAAAAAGCAAAGAGGGACTTTGCAAGAAAGGATGATTGGAATGAATTACAATCAATGGAACGGTTTCGAGGGTGGACAATGGCAGGAGCAAATATGTGTTAGAGATTTTATTCGAAGAAACCACACATCATACGAGGGGGAGGCTGATTTTTTAGTTGGCCCAACAGACAGGACAAAAAAACTAATGGAAAAGCTAGCTAAGCTTCAAAAGCAAGAGCTAGAAAACAATGGTGTTTTGGATATAGATACATCAACAGTGTCATCACTTTGTAACTACGCACCTGGTTATTTGGATAAGGACAATGAAATCATTGTTGGACTTCAAACGGATGCATCACTTAAACGAGGTGTAAACCCATTTGGTGGAATTAGAATGGCAAGAAGTGCTTGCCAAGCCTATGGAAGAGAGCTTTCAAAGGATATTGAGGATTATTTTACATATAGAACAACACATAATGATGGTGTTTTTAGAGTTTATACAGATGAAATGAAAGCGGCACGTCATTGTGGAATTATCACTGGACTTCCAGACGCTTATGGAAGAGGAAGAATCATTGGTGATTATCGAAGAGTTGCACTTTATGGAATTGACAAGCTAATTGAAGTTAAAAATATTGACAAGAAAAGTATCGGACAAGAAGTTATGGATGTTGATAATATCCGTTTAAGCGAAGAGCTTTTCCAACAAATCAATTTTTTAAAGAAGCTTAAAGAAATGGCTGGAATGTATGGAATTGATATTTCAAATCCAGCAGCAAATACAGTTGAAGCAGTTCAGTGGACATATTTTGCATACCTTGCAGCAAATAAAGAGCAAAACGGAGCAGCAATGTCACTTGGAAGAGTTTCAACATTCTTTGATATTTATATTCAAAGGGATATTGAAAAAGGCATTTTAGATGAAATGAAAGCACAAGAAATCATTGATGATTTTGTAATTAAGCTGAGAATGATTAGACATCTAAGAACCCCTGAATACAATGAGCTTTTTGGCGGAGACCCAATGTGGATTACCGAAAGTGTTGGAGGAATGAGCGAAAACGGGAAAACTCTAGTTTCAAAAACTTCGTTTAGAATTTTAAACACACTTTACAATCTAGATCCTGCACCAGAGCCAAATCTAACTGTTCTTTGGTCTGAAAAATTGCCTGAGAGTTTTAAGAAGTTTTGTGCAAAGGTTTCAGTTGACACAGACTCAATCCAGTATGAAAATGATGACTTAATGCGCCCGATTTATGGCGATGATTACGGTATTGCTTGTTGTGTATCCGCTATGAAAATTGGCGAACAAATGCAGTTCTTTGGTGCTAGATTTAATCTTCCAAAGCTTATGCTTTTAGCAATGAACGGCGGATATGATAATGTTAGCAACATTCATCTAGGACCTCAAATGGAGCCTATGAAGGATGAGACGCTTGACTATTTTGACGTTAAGGCTAGACTTGATATTTATGTTAAATGGCTTTGCAAGCTTTATGTAAACACTATGAATTCAATTCACTATATGCATGATAAGTACGCTTATGAAAAGACACAGATGGCACTTCACGACACAATTGTTGAGAGACTTATGGCATTTGGCGTGGCTGGGCTTTCAGTTATTACCGATTCACTTAGTGCAATTAAATATGCGCAGGTTAAACCTGTACGCAATGATGATGGTTATATTGTTGACTTTAATACTTCCGGAAAATTCCCTACATACGGAAATGATGAGGATAATGTTGATATGATTGCTGTACAGCTTCTTGAAGAGGTTTATTCAGAGCTTTGTAAAACGCCTGCTTACAGAGACGCTAAGCATACACTTTCTGTATTAACTATTACCTCAAACGTTGTTTATGGAAAGAAAACCGGTTCAACTCCTGACGGACGTAAGAGGGGAGAACCATTTGCTCCAGGAGCAAATCCAATGCACAACCGTGAAATTAATGGTGCTTTAGCTTCACTTAATTCTGTTGCAAAGCTTCCATATAGCTGTTGTCGAGATGGAATTTCAAACACATTTTCAATCACACCAGATACACTTGGGAAAACTGATGATGACAGAGCCGAAAATCTAGTTAATATTATGGACGGTTATTTTGGACAAATGGCACACCACATTAACATTAACGTTTTAAACAAAGAAAAGCTAATGGAAGCATACGAAAACCCAGAGGCTTATCCAAACCTAACAATTAGAGTTTCGGGTTATGCTGTAAACTTTCACAAGCTTTCAAAGGAGCAGCAGCTTGAGGTTATATCAAGAACATTCCATACTTCAATTTAGAAAGTGGTGTTGGCATGAAGGGCAAAGTTAATTCTATCCAAACACTTGGCACTGTTGACGGACCTGGTGTACGTTTTGTTGTTTTTATGCAGGGTTGCCCTTTAAGATGTGCTTATTGCCACAATCCTGATACATGGAGCTTTGACGAGGGCGATGAATATACTGCTAAAGAGCTTTTGGATAAAATACTTAGATACAAAACTTATTTTGGAATAACTGGTGGCGTTACTGTTTCGGGTGGTGAACCACTAATGCAAGCAAGATTTGTATCAGAGCTTTTTAGGCTTTGTAAAGACAATGGCATTCACACCTGTATTGATACAAGCGGTTGCCTCTGGAATGATGATGTTAAAGAGCTTTTAGATGTGACTGACCTTTGCCTTCTTGATGTTAAAATGACTAATGAATCCGATTATATTAACTATATAGGTTGTGGAATTAAGCCGGTTTTGTCATTTCTTAAAAAGCTTAGTCAAATAAATAAGCCAACTTGGATTAGACATGTTGTGGTGAAAGGTGTTACTAATACGGAAGAAAATATTAATGGCCTAGCGGAAATAATTAGAGGGCATAGCAATATTGAAAAGGTTGAGCTTTTACCCTTTAAAAAGCTTTGTTTGTCTAAGTATGAAAACTTGGGACTTGATTTTAGATTTAAGGATATTCCTGAAACATCTAATGAGGAAATTGATGAATTAAAAAAGATTTTACAGCTAAAGCTAGGCGTTTAAACAAGTCAATAAAAAGACACCTTATATGTTTAAACAAGTAAGCTTAATCCCAATTTTGACGATATCGACGCTTTAACCGCCGAAATCATTAATTCTGCCGATACCCTTGTATTAGAAATTACTCAGTATATAAAAACCGTTTTTGACGTAGGACAACAATAAAGAGCTAACTGACACTTAAAATCAGTTGGCTCTTTATTTATTGATAATACAATCAATGTTGACAAAATGCTGTAAATTCCATTGTATCAGTGGTTTACAGCATTTCTTGCTCTTCATTTGTAATACCACTTACTCTCCATTTCACAATATGTCTTATTTTTTTATTGTCCATTATTATATCAAAATAATTATAACTAGTATAAATATCTATTTTTGTTAAGATGGTTTTTAAACTACTAATCTATAGCTTTGAAATATTTATTATAAGGGATAATTTTTATCTTATGTACTAAAATTATTTTTGTCAACTCTTATGGAAAAATATGTGCTAAATGTTAAAATGTTTTTAGTTGACTTTTTTCGAGGTAAATAGTATAATTAATAGTAATATATAGTGAAAGGTTTGAAAAAAATGGCATCAAAAAAAGGTGGCAGAAAGCCAACATACGATTATACTGCGGCTTCAAAGAAAAAAGAAAATAAGAAAAGAATAATTGTTAGTATTATATCTTTGTCTTTAGTTGCTGTATTGGTACTTGGAATTGTGGTATCAACTGCTATAATGGCACTTGCATAACATGGTACATATAGGGAATCAGTGGGATAGTATTTTATTTGATGAGTTTAAAAAGCAATACTATTTAAAGTTTCGTGAGTTTTTAAAAAGGGAATATGCTAACTTTACTGTTTACCCACATATGAACGACATTTTTAATGCACTAAAATATACTCCACCTGAAAATATAAAGGTGGTTATTATTGGACAGGATCCATATCATCAGCCCAAACAAGCGCATGGGCTTTGTTTTTCTGTTCAGAAGGGTGTAAAAATTCCACCATCACTAATGAATATTTATAAAGAAATTGAGTCGGATTTAGAAATCCCACAAGCTAACCACGGTTTTTTAGAAAGCTGGGCAAAGCAAGGGGTGCTAATGCTTAACAACGTCCTCACTGTTAGAGAAGGACAGCCTAATTCGCACAAGGGAATGGGTTGGGAGATTTTGACGGATAAAGTTATTGAGATCTTAAATACAAATGAAAGTCCAATTGTATTTTTGCTTTGGGGAGCAAATGCTAGAGCTAAGGCACAAATAATCACAAATCCAAAGCATTTAAAGT
>JAAZIT010000182.1 GCA_012800685.1 Clostridiales bacterium | reverse complement strand
TCATCCATTTTTACTGGAATTGTAAAATGCATTTCTTTCATAGGCTGACGAAGAAGCTGTCTTGTTCCGTTATCTAGATCAAGAACGTCTGCAACCTGGTCAAACTGAATTTGTGCGTTTTCGTAAGGATTATAAGTTGCCATGTGTTTTCCTCCCAATATAAATTATTACTCGAACATAGCGTTCCTTATAATTATAATATATTTACCTCTCGTATGTCAATGTTTCGCAATAAAAAAATGTTGGATTTTGGACAAACAGCATTTATTTTGTATAATTTACTTCACATAAGGCTCTAATATGTGGAAAGCAACAATAAAATTCTAAACTGTATCTGTACTATAACAAGATAAATTAAAGTAATAATAACTTACAAAACCTCATACACTCTAAAATAAATCTAATGAGGTGTATATAAGAAATTTAATTGTAAAATATAGTATTTGTAGAAAGTTTTAAAAAGTGATAATTTAAGCACTTGAAATATGTATATAATGCATATTGATTTTATAGGCGTTGTATGCTATAATCTAAACATACTAAAAAGATAGGAATACTAAGGGCAAAAATTATTTCTGTCTTTACCAAACAATTGAAAATAATTTAATTTACGAAAGGAATTGATAAAAATGGCAAAAATTTATAAAAATATTACGGAACTAATTGGAAGAACTCCACTTATTGAACTTAAAAGAGTAGAAGAAAAGCTTGGCTTAAAGGCTAAGATTGTTGCAAAGCTAGAGTATTTTAATCCAGCTGGAAGCGTTAAGGATAGGATTTCAAAGGCAATGGTTGAGGACGCTGAAGCAAAAGGAATTCTAAAAGAAGGTTCAGTAATTATCGAGCCTACCTCTGGAAACACTGGTATCGGTCTTGCATCAGTAGGTCGTGCTAAGGGATACAAGGTAATTTTAACAATGCCTGAAACCATGAGTATTGAACGTAGAAATCTTCTTAAAGCGTATGGTGCAGAGCTAGTGCTAACAGAGGGTGCAAGAGGCATGAAGGGTGCAATTGCAAAAGCCGATGAGCTTGCTCAAGAAATTGAGAATGGAGTTATTCTAGGGCAATTTGTAAACCCAGCAAATCCAGCAATTCATGCTGCTACAACTGGTCCTGAAATTTGGGAGGATACTGATGGTAATGTTGATGTATTTATTGCAGGTGTTGGAACAGGTGGAACTGTAACAGGTGTAGGCGGATACCTAAAAGAAAAGAATCCTAATGTTAAGATAGTTGCAGTTGAACCAGTAGGCTCACCAGTTCTATCTCAAGGAGTTTCAGGTGCACATAAAATTCAAGGAATTGGAGCAGGATTTGTTCCAGAGGTTCTTGATACTAAGATTTATGATGAGGTTTTCCCAGTTGAAAACGAAGATGCTTTTGAAAAGGGGAGACTGATTGCTGCTGAAGAGGGTATCTTGGTTGGTATTTCATCAGGTGCTGCACTTCATGCTGCCATTGAAATTGCTAAAAGACCAGAGTTTGAAGGAAAAACAATTGTTGCACTTCTTCCAGATACAGGTGAGAGATATCTTTCAACAGCACTTTTTAGTGAATAATATTTATAAATTACTTAATAAAAGGCTAGATTTTTCTAGTCTTTTATTCTTGTTATTATTTACTTTTATAGATTTGTTATTATAATAAGATCTACTATAATAAGATATAGTGTATAACATATAGGGCTTAATGTTTTTATTGATTCATTGGTTTTAAATAAAGTTAAGAAAAGGGTGCTATCTAAATTTTATTAAATAAGTTTTAAAAAACGAGACAGCAGCAAATAATAAAAATGACTGATAACTGTAGATTAATCACTAATTACTATCGCTATTATTGATATCTATAAACCCTAGCTAATGGCTAATATCTAATGTCCAAAGCTTAATGCCCAATGGCTAACAACTGATGACTATAAATTAATAAATAATTACTATTATTGACAATTGTAATCTAATATCTTTAGCTAATTTCTAATGGCTAATAACTAATAATTAATGACTAACAACTAACAACTAACAACTGATAACTATAAATTAATAACTAACCACTATTATTGATAACTATAACCTATGGATTACGACTATCGATTAACAACTAATGACTAATAACAATAACTAATAGCATTAACAAAATATTAAAATTGTCTAATAAAAAAGAAACATGTAAAATTAACATTTTGTGTGGCTTTTAGTTTTCGGTATTTTCACCAACCGTAAGATAAGTACTAGAAGCCGAATATATTAATATACTATATAATTTATAAGACTAAATAGTAACTAGTATCGGATATGTGCAAAACTACACTTTAAACTGGGGATTACCTTTGTTAAATTTGTTCAAAATTACCTTTGAAATTATCTGTATTTTATGTTATAATATACATAGGGAAATTTTTGATAAATATTGGTTTATCAAGGTTGTCTTATTTAAAATTTATAATATAGCGGATCTATTTAATACTAAGTTTGACTTAGATTATTATATATTCGCTGAATTTAATTTATTATATTTATTTTTAAGTGGGCAAGGAAGGCTAGTTAGTTTTCTTTGCTTATTCATTAGCAGAGGAAACGGGTAATGCATGAGGAGGTACAGTAATGGATATAGCTCAAGCAAATAGCGGGGCGAAATTTGAAAAGGACGACTATCTAGTTTATGGAACAGCAGGTGTATGTCAACTTATTGATATAGAAATGCGTTGCTTTGACGGAAAGAATAAAAATGACTATTTTAAGCTTATACCAATGCAATCTATTAAATCCACATATTATGTGCCTGTAAACAAATCACATGGCAAATTAAGAAAGCTTCTTTCTAAAGACGAGGTTTATGCATTAATTGATGCTTTGCCTATGGAGGAAGTTGTGTGGAGCGAGAACGCAAGAGAGCGTAAAATGATGTTTGATGAAATTTTAAAGGGTGGCGATTATGAAAAGATTCTAGCTATGCTTAGAACACTTTATAATCATCAGAAAAAACGCATAGAGCTAGGAAAAAAATTAATGGCATATGACGAGACCACCATGCGTACAGCAGAGCTTTTAATTTATCAAGAGTTTTCATTTGTACTTGGTATTCCAGAAGAAAGCGTTGAGGCTTTCATTACTGACCGTGTAAATGAAAATGCAGCATTAGAAAGCTAATGACAATAATATAAAGAATAAAATCCCTGCACATTATTAATAATGTGCAGGGATTTCTGTCTGTGTGTTTAAAATATAATTTTATAACAATAACTATAATTAACAAGCTGTAATAACCAAAGCTTATTTTATACATGTTAGTTTATAGTTGTATAGTTAGCCAGTTAGCTAAGCTAGTAAGCTATTAAGCTAGTTAACTGATAGTGTGGAATCGCTTTTATCTGAGTATTAGTTGTGCTTATATAAAAGTCTGAGATATAATGCTTAGCTTTTTATTTGTCTGAAATATGCTCAAAGACTTTATCGGTACTCCAAAAGAAAATATCCTCACTAAACTTTTCACAAAAGCCACAGCGTTTCATCATGTCCATAACATTTGGTTGAACGCATGAGAAATAAACTTCTTTACCTTGAGAAACTATGCTTTTGCAATAATCCTCTAAGGCTTCAATTCCTGAAATGTCTGCAATGGTAACTCCACGCATTGAAAAAATGATGTGATTGCTTTCTTTGTGGGAGGTGATTTTTTCTTGAAGCTTTGAGCAAGTTCCAAAATAAAGAGGTCCAGCAATATAAACAACGCAGGTTTTTTCAAGCTTTTTAGGATTAACGTAGTTTTCATCTATGGTATCTGTGTTTATGTCAGAAACTGTAACTTGCATATCTGAAACCCTGATAACAAACATAATTATTGAGAAAACAACACCAACAATAATTGCAATAGTTAGGTCAAAAACAACTGTTGCAATCATCGTTATTAAAAACTGTGCGATAGCAGTTTTTATTTTCTTATTAAATATTGATTTAATAGAAACCCATTCATTCATTCGCCAAGCTGTAACTATAAGCACACCTGCCAGAGCAGAAAGGGGTATTAGGGACATTACTCCTCCAAGAAATAACATTGAAAGAAGAAGAACTACTGAGTGTATAATCGAAACAAGTCTAGTTTGTGCACCAGATTTAATTGCCACGCTCGTTTTAGCAATAGCGGCTGTTGCTGGGATTCCACCAAGAATTGGAATAACCATATTTCCGATTCCTAGTGCGGCAAGCTCAACGTCTGCGTTTAGCTTTTCGTTTTTCATTCGTCCTCCTGACGCACCACAAAGAAGTGATTCAATCAGACCTAGCGCTGCAATTGAAAGTGCAGGAGTTATAAATCTTGAAATATTAGATATAGTTAATGACGAAAATTCTAGTCGTTCATCTAAAATAAGCGTTTTTGGAATTGCACCAACTAGGCTTACATCAAACTTAAATATAACAGTTGCAATAGTTGCCAGAACAATTGCAATTAGCGATGAAGGGCAGTATTGGTTGAGCTTTTTAGGATACAATAGCATAAATGCGATAACAGCTATTCCGATTAAAAATCCTGTTAAATCAAAGTTTTGCTCAAGGGTGAAATAACTTTTTATAGTTTCAAATGTTGAAAGTCCCTGACTGGTTAGACCAGTGAGGTTGTTTATCTGTCCAAGAGCAATTATAATCGCAATACCACTTGTAAAGCCTGTTATAATAGGCATAGGAAGATATGCAACTAAACCACCAAGCTTTAGCAAGCCACATAAAAGAAGAATTATTCCTGCTAGAAAACAGGATATAAACACTCCATTCATGCCATGTTGTGCAATTAGGGAAAATAGAATTGCTGTCATTGCGCCAGTTGGTTCGGTGATTTGGTATGATGCACCAGAAAGTCCACCGATAAGTATTCCAGCAATGATTGCTGTAACTAATCCAGCGGCGGCGGTTGCTCCTGAGCTTACGGAGAATGCAATTGCTAATGGAAGTGCCACAGCGGCAACAGTAACTCCTGCCATTAAATCCTTGGTGAACTTTTTACGGTTATAACCACGAAACTCCTTTTTTATTGTTGACACATAGTCTTTTGATATCAATTAAAACGCCTCTTTATAATATTATTTTTATCTTAATATAAATTATACTACCTATTAATTATGAAGTCAATATTTAAACATAAATAGCACATAAATATCTTGTAAACCATTGTAAAATATCACAAATATGGCGTAAATACGGGCTGTAAGTTTATGTATTTCGTAAAGAAGATTTGTATTGACACGGCACCGTATATGTGTTATAATTTTCATTGAACGCTCGTTCAGTTTTAGACGGAAGGGGTATGATAGTATGTCTAGTGGAATGAAAATTACAAGACAATTGCAAAGGAGAGAGGGCGAGAAAAATCATTAAAAATTGTATGTCTAGTGGAAAAAAAGGTACAAGACAAGAGCAGGCTGTTGAAACGAAACAAGCACTTATTTTAGCGGCTGTTAAATTGTTTGCTGAAAAGGGATATGAGGCAACTGGGGTTAGAGAAATATGCCGAAGTATTGGATTGGCTGATGGTTTGTTGTATCATTATTTTCCAAAAGGCAAGACTGAGCTTTTGCAGGAAATAGTTATAGTGAATTCTAAATTAATTTTATCGGATTTAAAAAACTATTTAATTGCTATTGAAAATTTACCATTAGAAGAGCTTTTTATGAGCTACTACTATCACTCCGTAGATATATACAAAGAGCATAAAGATGCTTTGCGTATTATTTTTAGAGAAATACCTGCATTTAAAATGGAAGAAAGGCTTCAAATTCTTGGAGAAATAGATAGTCAAGAAAAAGAATGGCTTCCAGAGTTACTAGAAAAGAGGGCTAAAGCAGGTGAGATTTCGGAAATTGATTATAAAAGTGCAGCGGCATCAATAACGCCAATGCTACTAGGCAATTTCCTAAGAATGCTGATGGGGTTTGAGTGTTTTGACAAAGATGAAAAAAGCGAAGAGTTTTTCAGAAGAATTATCAAATTCCACATAAATTTGTGGAAAAAATAACAACATAAGGAGAAAAGAATGCTTCAGTTAAAGAAAATATCTAAAGAATATCCAACTGGTGACACAAAAGTAGAAGCACTTAAAGGCGTAGATTTGGCGTTTCGTGAAAGCGAATTTGTTTCAATTCTAGGACCGTCTGGCTGTGGAAAAACAACACTGCTAAATATCGTAGGTGGACTTGATGTCTATTCATCAGGGGACCTAGT
Source organism: Clostridiales bacterium (assembly GCA_012800685.1). Lineage (GTDB taxonomy): Bacteria > Bacillota > Clostridia > Oscillospirales > Ruminococcaceae > JAAZZIT01. Next base: position 4,344 of record JAAZIT010000182.1, on the reverse strand, counting down.
TATTAACGGAACCTCAACAACTAAGTATAAGGACTCTGATTGGGACACGTACAGAAACCATTCTGTAGGTTTTGTTTTTCAAAGCTATAACCTAATTCCACATCAAACAGTTCTTTCAAACGTTGAGCTTGCATTAACAATTTCAGGTGTTTCAAAGTCTGAACGCCGTAAGCGTGCAAAAGAAGCTTTAGAAAAGGTGGGTTTATCCGACCAGATTTACAAAAGACCGAACCAAATGTCTGGAGGACAAATGCAGAGAGTTGCTATTGCGAGAGCTTTAGTTAACGACCCTGATATTTTGCTAGCAGACGAACCTACTGGTGCATTAGACACGCAAACCAGTATACAGATTATGGAGATTTTGAAAGAAATTTCACAAAACCGTTTAATTATCATGGTTACTCATAACCCTGATCTTGCTGAGACATATTCAACAAGAATAGTTAAGCTTTTAGACGGAGAGTTAACCGATGACTCAAATCCATATACCGAGGAACAAATTCAAGATGACCACAAAAGAAAAAGAGAAGATGTGAAAAAGGACAAGAAATCAATGTCTTTCTTTACAGCCATGTCTCTTTCATTTAATAACCTTATGACAAAGCGTACTCGTACACTTTTAACATCATTTGCTGGTAGTATTGGTATTATAGGAATTGCTTTAATTTTAGCACTTTCAACTGGTATTCAAGCCTATGTTGACGCTGTCCAAGAGGATACCTTGTCAGAATATCCATTATCCATTACGGCTAAAGAGGATATGATTTCATCTCTTCTTAACACCACTAAGGATCAAATGACTAAGAAGAAAAAGCATGAGGACGATGCAATTTATTCAGATCCGATGATGTTCGCCATGTTTAATGCAATGTTTTCTAACACTGAAGATTATAATGATTTAGAATCGTTTAAAGAGTTTATAGATAAAGAAATGAATGAAGATACAAGTACAACAGATTTGTATAAATATGTTTCTTCTATTCAATATCAATATGGTGTTAACATAAATGGTTATGTTAAAAATAGTGATGGCAACTATGTACCAACAACTATGTCAGACGCACTTGAAAGCTTTGGAAATACTGATGTAGCAGAAGGTAGCAATAGCGAATCAATGTATACAATGATTTCAGCTCAAGCGGGACAGCTTAACATTTGGAAAGAGCTTTTAAATGGAAAAGATGACCTAGTTTCACCAGCTGAAAAGGATTCATACGAGCTAGTTTATGGTAATTGGCCAACTGATAAAAATGAAATTGTTCTTTTTGTAGACCAGTATAATGAGGTACCAGACTTAGGCTTTTACGCACTAGGAATGATTGACGACCAAGAGATAAGAGATATTATTGCGTCAGTTATTTCAGGTGAAGAGCTTCCGGTTGTTGAAAGAAAGCTTTCATATGAAGAGATTTGCAATAGTGAATTTAAAATCTTGCTAAATAGTGACTATTATTCTGATAAAGACGGTGACGGAGTTTTTGAATATATAGGAAAAGACGAGAAGGCTATGGATCTTCTTGTTAAAAACGGATACGATTTAAAAATAACTGGTATAGTACGTTCAAATGAACAGGCTGGCATGAATTCACAAGGGCAGGTTTTTGGATACACTCATGCACTAACTGAATATATTATTGAACAAAGTGCTAAAAGCCCAGTTGTAATGGCACAAACATCTAAAGCAAATGAAAATACAGATATTTTAACTGGAAAACCATTTGTTGTTGACATTAATGAAAACATTTCAGATGCTGAAAAAGCAAAAAAAATAAGTGAGTTTTTCAATTCACTAGATGAAAAAGGCAAGGTTGACCTTTATACAAAAATTCTTTCACAACCATCACAGGAATACCTTGACGAGACACTTGCAGGTTATATGAGCCAGTATGATACTCGTGATAAAATGATAGATTTGGCTACACAGTCATATGGTATGGACGAAGAAACCATAAGATCATATCTCGAGTCTTATACAGACGAAGAAATTAACGAGCTTATGAAACAGCAATTTACTGCTATAATTATGGAGCAATATGCTCAAGCAGCTAAAGAGCAAGTTGCACAAATCATGAACACTCCATCTGAGGGAGAATTAAGCTTGCTCGTACCACAGATTACTGCTGAAATAAATACAACAGAGCTTAAAGTTGGATATGTATTTAATAACTGGAAATCAACAACATCCATGAGTGAGACAGCAATAACAACCTATCTAATGGGACTTTCTCCAGAAGAGCTTGATAAGGCTGTATATAGCGTTGCGTCAGCAGATGCTGCTAAACTCTATGCTTCTATGGGTGATGCTGATGCAGGAAATAGATATTCTAAGGCAGCACAGGTGTTTGATAGCCAGTATGCAAATGTCACCGATGAAAAGACTTTAGTTGGATACTACGATTTATATATGCCATCTGGTACATCAGGTTCAACACTTTCAGAAAATCTTGAAACAATTGGTGCTTTTGATGTTGCGACACCATCTGCTATAAATATTTACTCAAATTCATTTGAAAACAAAGACAAGATTTCTGGAATAATTAATGATTACAACGATAAAGCAAGCGAAGATCAAGTGATTAATTACACAGACTATATTGCACTTCTAATGTCTGGAATAACAGATATTATTAACGCAATTTCATACGGACTAATTGCTTTTGTTTCAATTTCTCTAATTGTTTCTTCTATCATGATTGGAATTATCACATATATTTCTGTTCTTGAGAGAACTAAAGAAATCGGTGTACTACGTTCAATTGGTGCTTCAAAGCATGACGTGTCACTTGTGTTTAATGCAGAAACCATGATAGTCGGTTTGACATCTGGATTAATGGGAGTAATTATTTCTATGCTTTTATGTCTCCCAATTAACTTTGTAATTCACAAGCTAACAGGTATTTATGAAATAAATGCCTTCCTAGAGCCTCTACATTCTGTAATTCTTGTTGCAATAAGCGTTGGTTTAACCCTTATTGCTGGTTTAATCCCATCAAGACTTGCTGCAAAGAAAGACCCTGTTGAAGCTTTAAGAACTGAATAAACAACTTAAGGACATTTGATAATCTCAAATGTCCTTTTTTTAATGCCCTAATTTAAATATATTTAGCACTTATATTTATGCTCATCTCAAGTTAACTAACAATAATTTAAGTCACACCGCCAAAAACAGCTTTTAAGTTTTGTTGCTCCATTAAACTGAATTTCTGAATATCCTTAGTAGCAGTTTTGTCGAAATAGCATATATTGGCATTAAGAATCATTTTATAAATTCACGTATATATATTAATTTGGGGAGGTGTAAATTTTGGAAAATAATAATCAAACGCTATCACTATCACAGCTGGATATAGGGGAGATAGGGCAGGTGGTTTCACTTGAAAGTAATGGTATACAAAGGCGACGAATGCTTGATTTAGGGCTTGTTCAAGGCACTAAGGTTAAAGCTGTTCAAAGCTCACCATCTGGTGACCCAGTGGCATATAATATTAGAGGTGCTGTAATAGCACTAAGAAATGATGACGCAGATAAGATACAAGTTAAAAGATTTTTGTAAAAATCAAATAAAAATATTCTACATACTGTTAGGCTTTTTCTTTTGTGTTATTGTTAATAAAACTTTCTACTAATTATGATGTTGTATCATCAAAGTTTTAGTTGAATTTAATTGGAGGTGCTGTATTTGGGCTTAACTAACTCATCTATTGGTGCAGACGTAAATACAAAATTTCAGATTGATAAAACCCAAAAGAATGAGAAAATAATTGCACTTGCTGGAAATCCAAATGTTGGAAAGTCCACAGTTTTTAATGCCCTCACTGGATTAAAACAGCATACTGGAAACTGGACTGGAAAAACTGTTTCAAATGCCAAAGGTGAATATAAATATAAAAACCAAGAGTACATAATAGTAGATGTTCCGGGAACTTATTCTCTAATGGCAAGTTCAGTTGAAGAAGAGGTAGCAAGAGATTTTATATGCTTTGGGGATACAGATGCTGTTGTAATCGTCCTCGATGGAACTTGTCTTGAAAGAAATTTGAATCTAGCACTTCAAATACTTGAGATATCATCAAATGTATCAGTGTGTGTAAATCTTATTGATGAGGCTGAAAAAAAAGGAATTTCAGTTGACTTTGACGAGCTTTCTTTACAGCTTGGCGCAGATGTAACTGGAATTTGCGCAAGAAGAAAAAAAGGATTAAGTGAGCTAAAAGAGAATATTTTAAAAACATCGAAAAGAATTAATCCGTACATAAGGGCAAAAATAAAATATTGTGATGAAATTGAAAAGTGCATTAGTGAGCTAGTGCCAGAGGTAGAAAAGCTAACTGAAAAATTAAGCCC
>JAAZIT010000013.1 GCA_012800685.1 Clostridiales bacterium | reverse complement strand
CTTTAAAATTTTACAAGATAATCTTAACAATAGCTTGATAAAAGTCATTTAATTTAAAAATCTAAACTAAAAAACGAAGTTTATATTATATCAATCGATTAAGTTTTTGAGTTGGTTTTGACATACACTAATAAAATGCACTAGGTTTTAATATATTTTTTGTATATCGACTTGCGAAATAATATACTAAAACCTTGAGCAGTAATAAATAAATAATATTTCTCGTGCAATTTTATTTAAAGGAGAACACATAGTTATGAATAATATTATTACTCTTTTATCTGAAATAAAGCTTTAAGAAATATTACAACAATTATTTTATTTCTTTTCCTAAGCGGAGCTATTTATAATATAGGAAAAGGTATAGGAAAATTCTTGTATTATATAATTGATTAAATGTAGGAATAAAAACACTTGCAAAATACCAATTGTTTAAAGCATTCCTAAAAAACACCAATATAATCTTGACAATACTTTTACAAATAGCACTAGATTTGAGTTTAGACTAGAATTTTTAGTATATTCTTAAAAATCTACCTACAAACAGCACTTAAATTAAAAATTAATAAAAATTAATTAATAAAAAAAAGAATGAAAGGCAGGAATAATAATGAAATTTGGTTTCTTTGATGATATTAATAAAGAATATGTCATCACCAACCCAAAAACTCCTTACCCATGGATTAACTACCTAGGAACACAGGAGTTCTTTTCCCTTATCTCCAACACTGCGGGAGGATATAGCTTCTATAAAGACGCACGTCTAAGACGAATTACACGTTATCGTTACAATAACGTTCCAGTTGATAATGGAGGAAGATATTTCTACATTAATGATGGAAAAGAATGTTGGACACCTGGTTGGGCTCCAATTAAAAAGGATTTAGATAAGTATACTTGCCGTCATGGTATGGGTTATACCATTATTAAGGGCGAGAAAAATGGAATTGAAGCAGAAATGACTTTCTTTGTTCCTCAAAACTTTAATGGTGAGGTTCAAAAGGTTGTTTTAACAAATACATCTTCCGAAAAGAAAACATTTACACTATTCTCATTTGCTGAATGGTGCTTGTGGGACGCTCAAGATGACTCAACAAACTTCCAAAGAAACTTTAATACTGGTGAAGTTGAGATTGAGGGATCTACTGTTTTCCATAAAACTGAATATAAAGAAAGACGTAACCATTTCGCATTTTACTCTGTAAATAGCGAGATTGACGGCTTTGATACAGATAGAGAAAGCTTCCTTGGGCTTTACAACGGCTTTGACCGCCCTGATGCAGTATTTGCAGGAAAAGCAACTAATTCTGTTGCTGATGGCTGGTCGCCAATTGCTTCACACCAAATTAACGTAACACTTGAGGCTGGCGAATCTAAGGGACTAGTTTTCGTTCTTGGTTATGTTGAAAACAAAAATGAAGAAAAATGGAATAGCGATGGTTCAGTTAATAAGTCAAAGGCTTATGAAATGCTTAAAAGCTTTGATACTGTTGAAAAGGCTGATAAAGCACTTGCAGACTTAAAAGAAACTTGGGACGAGCTTCTTTCAAAATACACAGTTAAAACTGATGACGATAACCTAAATAGAATGGTTAATATTTGGAACCAGTACCAGTGTATGGTTACATTTAATATGTCACGTTCTGCTTCATACTTTGAAAGTGGAATTGGTCGTGGAATGGGCTTTAGAGACTCTAATCAAGACCTCTTAGGATTTGTACACCAAATTCCTGAAAGAGCTAGAGAGAGAATTTTAGACCTTGCTGCAACACAACTTGAGGACGGCGGTTGCTACCACCAGTATCAGCCACTAACTAAAAAGGGAAATGACGAAATTGGCGGAAACTTCTCCGACGACCCATTATGGATGATTCTCTCAACCGCACAATATATTAAGGAAACTGGGGATTATTCAATTCTTTCCGAAATGGTTCCTTATGATAATGACCCTTCAAAAGCACAAACAATGATGCACCACCTAAAACAAAGCTTCTGGCATATTGCTGAAAATCTAGGACCTCACGGACTTCCACTAGCTATGAGAGCGGACTGGAATGACTGCTTAAACCTAAGCTGTCACTCAACTGCACCGGGTGAAAGCTTCCAAACCTCAACATCTCCAAAATATGGTGATGATAAGTTTAGTAAGGTTGCTGAATCTGTAATGGTTGCCGGAATGTTTACATTTATCGGACCTGAATATGTTGAGCTTTGTAAGTATATGGAAATGTCCGACGAGGCTGATAAGGCTTCTGCTGAAATTGATAAGATGTCTGAAAATATTATGGCTCATGGTTGGGACGGCGAATGGTTCTTGAGGGCTTATGATGATTTCGGAAAGCCAATTGGTTCTAAGGTAAATGAAGAGGGAAAAATCTTTATCGAGCCACAAGGCTTCTGCGTAATGAGTGGACTAGGACAAGACAGCGGCAAGGACATTCTAACTCTGAATAGCGTTAAAAAATACCTTGATTCTGAATATGGACTAGTTTTAAATAACCCTGCATTCACAAAATATTATGTGGAATATGGTGAGATTTCAACATATCCTGCTGGATATAAAGAGAACGCTGGTATATTCTGCCACAATAACGCTTGGATAATCTGTGCTGAAGCAGCTATCGGAAGAGGCGACTTGGCATATGAGTACTATTCAAAGATTGCTCCTGCATACTTGGAGGATATTTCAGATATTCATAGGACTGAACCTTATGTTTATGCACAAATGATTGCTGGAAAAGACGCTAAGAGACATGGTGAAGCTAAGAACTCATGGCTAACAGGAACAGCTGCATGGAACTTTGTTGCTGTATCACAGTATATTTTGGGAGTAATTCCTGCATATGACGGACTAAAAATCGACCCATCAATTCCAGAGGCTTGGGACGGCTTTGAACTAACAAGAAAGTTCAGAGGAAACACCTATGAAATTAAGGTGACAAACCCAGACCACGTTTCAAAGGGAATTAAATCAGTAACAGTTGACGGAGTTAAGATTAACGGAAATATTCTTCCGGTTTTTGAAGACAACGGCACTCGTACTGTTGAGGTTGTTATGGGATAATAACCCAATAATAAAAGCAAAAAAGAGCACCATAATTAATGTGGTGTTCTTTTTTTGGCAATATTTTGTTGTGGGCACTTAATTCTTGTAATTTTATTTTTGTGTTTTATATAAAATCTTTAAGAGAAGCTTAAACGGTTAAGTTAAGTTTGTTTAATCTAATTCTTTGGGTTTTCCCTAAATCTATTATTAAAAACTAATTAACTAAATAACCCAATTATAAAAATAAAAAAGGCGACCACACAAGAGTAAAATTCTCCTGTATGGTCGCTTTTATTATGCCTAATTTTGTAATATTTATTTTGCTGTTTTAGTCACCTGTTACTTTAGTTTTAAATTGTTTCAGATTTTGCAACAGTTGCCACTAACTAAATCTAACCAAATATATTTGTTAAAAGCCTTATCTCTAGCGATTCTATTACTTTTATATCGATATATTAAAATCACGCTGTTCCTAATTGTTATTTATCTATAGTCAAATCCTGTACTTCTCCTCGCTACAACCCTTTCGCACTAGATAATGTTATTCCATTTTCTCCTAGTGGAATTGCATGGTCGAGACCAACGAATTTGCCTTTTTCCTGCCAAAGAACTTCCTTGACAAAATTGTATTTCTCTTGATCCCATGTTACGAAATCATCGAGAACAAGACCACCAGTGTCGCCAGAATTTGCGTTAAAACACCAAAATGTGTGATGTAGATTGTTTTCTTTTATAAGCCTGCGCATATATGTCATCCATGTTAGGTTAGGCTCTTTCATAAATCCACCCCACTCGCCTATTAATAAAGGCGCTGTGTTGCCCTTATAAATATAAAACCAGTTGTCACTCCAGCAATCTGACATTAGCGACTCGTATGTGTATTTTCCCTTAAACCATGGCTGTTCATAAACGGTTGGTCCATAATCATGAGGTGAATAAACTAGCTTGTTTTGATATTTCCCTAAATTAATAGGAAAATCCTTGACACCACGGAGGTTCCCACCCCACCAGTTGAAGTAATAATCCTCTGAATTTGTTGATGAATAATCACCCTTAGAATTTTTCGGATAAATCTCAATTCCCTCAACCATAATTAACACGTTTGGATTTTTAGCCAAAACCTTTTTAGCAGCAGTTTGTGCAACATTCTTCCAGTTGTTAGCGTCGGTGGAATTGTTCCAAATTGCTGCACTGTCACCCTCGTTTGGCTTTCCGTGTGGCTCATTTTTAAGGTCGTAAGCAACTATAGTATCATCATTTTTATATCTTTCGGCTAAATACTCAAGAGCCGAATAAAAATCATTAACAGAAACCTTGTCTGTGTACCAAAGGTTTGTCATATGCCCCGAAGCGTCGGTATCTGCCGAATGAATGTCAATCATTACCTTAATGCCGTTTTCTTCAGAGAGCTTTAAGAAATAATCAAATATTTCTTGACTGTTCATCTGATTAAGGTCGGGGTTGTACGCATTATTGTAGTTGGCTTGAGGGTATTCGCCACTAGCCCACTGATTGATAAGCTCCGCAGACATAGGAACACGAATTAAGTTAAATCCATGGTCGGCAATCGCCTTAACAGAAGAAACAAGCTCTGAATTCCATAATCCGTCAAAGGTGTTTGTACCGGTGTTGTAACCAAACCAGTTTACACCAGTTAACCAAACCTCTTTACCGCTTTTGTCGACAATTTTATTTCCTTTTGTAAACAACCAATCGTCGCCACTTTTAGCGGCTGATGAACGCTTTAAAAGCTCTTCTGTAGTCTTTCCAGTTCCTGAGGAATTGTTATTATTGTTGTTATTATTATTATTTGTATTATTATTGTTGTTATTGTTGTTGTTATTATTTTCAGGAAGCTTGCCCTTAATAACAACAGCCTCAACACCATTAAGCTTTGCTGATTTTATGTTTAACGTACCACTTGTACCGATATTTGCACCAATTACAACATATGAACCATTATTAATTTCGCTAAGATATTCAGCAGGAGTAATTGTAAGTGTTTCACCGCTAACTGTATAGGTTCCATTCCAGCCCTCACAGCTTTTCAGCCCCTCAATTTCCAAAACCAGCGTCCAGTTTTTTATATCCGACCCTGTTGTATTTTTAATTGAAGCCTCAAAGCCTGTCATATTAACACCACCATTTTCCCAAGTGTTATTTGTAAGGTATGTAACTATAATCCCTTTAACGTCCTCGCTGTTAGAGTTGTCCTCTGAATTAGAGCTAGAATTATTGCTATCGCCAGTACTATCACTATCGTTAGAACTAGTACTATTATCAGGGCTATCACTATCACTATTGCTAGAATCATCACTATCACTATCTATAGTTGAAACACTAGAATTAGAAGCCTTTTTAGAGGGCTTATCATCTTTCCCACCCTTAACACCCTTAATAATTAATAGAACAATAACAAGCACCAGCAAAAGAAACCCGATTTCAATAAGCGTCATTTTAATTATTTTTTTAGTTCTTGCTTTTTTTAGATTTTCTATCTCATTATCTGAATTTAAGCTAGAGTTTACTTCTTCACTATTCGAGCCTAGATTTTCTTGTTTTCCACTTGAGTTGGAGTTCTCACCCTCGACATTTGAAACTAAGCTTGAACTTAAACTATTACTTACTTCTTCACTATTCGAGCCTAGATTTTCTTTATTGCTTAAATTGGAATTGTCTTGCTTTTCACTTAAATTAGAATTTTCAACCTCACCGTTTGAGCCTAAGCTTGAACTAACACTAACATCTTCACCATTTAAGCTAGGATTTTTATCATTACTTAAGTTAGGATTTTCTCCCATTTCACTTAAGTTAGAAATTCCATTATCTTTATCATCAGCCATAGAAATGCCCCATCTTGATACATCAAGATTGCTAGGGACGCACCCACTTTCCTATAATTTTATCATTATTTAAGTATTTATTAAAATATATAATCATTATACTATGAACATATTAATAAAGTCAATATTATATATAGCCATAGCTTAAAAGAAAAATTGTATAGAAATAAGAGAAGGTGCAAAGCCCTGCACCATATTGTGCAGGACTTTATTTTTTGCCTAAAAAAGCTCCCACAATTTAAATGTGAGAGCAAATTTTTATAATATTATTCTTCTGTTTCCTGCTGTCTGTTGTTAATAATAGGCTTCATAGTTGGGAATAAAAGAACATCTCTAATTGATGAGCTGTCAGTTAAAAGCATAACTAATCTGTCTAAACCAAAGCCTAAGCCACCAGTTGGTGGTAAGCCATATTCAAGTGCAGTAACAAAATCCTCGTCAACCTCAGCGTTTGCACCTGTTGCTCTTTTTGCTTCAACCTGTTTAACAAAACGTTCCTTTTGGTCAATAGGGTCATTAAGCTCTGAAAAAGCGTTACCCATTTCACGGCAGTAAATAAAGTATTCAAAACGCTCCGTAAATTCAGGATTAGATGGCTTTCTCTTAGCTAGTGGAGAATTTTCCACTGGATAATCGTAAATAATAGTTGGCTGAATTAGCTTATCCTCAACGAATGCGTCGAATAAAGCCACAAGAACATTTCCTCTAGTAACTGCTTCGCCCTCTTCAACCTCAACATTAAGAGCCTTAGCTGCTGCTACAGCTTCTTCATCTGTTGCCCAATCGTTAAAATCAACTCCAGCATACTTCTTAACAGACTCAACCATAGTTAGTCTCTCCCAAGGCTTGCCCATGTCAATTTCAACGCCCTGATAAGTAATTTTATCAGTTCCACAAACATTTCTAGTTATAACCTTGTACATATCCTCAATAATTTCCATCATACCTAGATAATCTGTGTAGGCTTGATACATTTCAATTGTTGTAAATTCAGGGTTGTGAGATGTGTCCATTCCCTCATTTCTAAAGATACGTCCAACCTCATAAACTCTGTCAAAACCGCCTACCACAAGCCTTTTAAGATAAAGCTCCGTCTCAATTCTAAGGTACATATCAAGATCAAGGGTGTTGTGGTGAGTGATAAATGGTCTTGCAGAAGCACCAATCTCAAGTGTGTGCAAAACAGGTGTATCAACCTCAATATAACCCATATTGTCAAGATAGTTTCTAATTTCTTTAATTATTTGGGAACGCTTTCTAAAGGTGTCCTTAACATCAGGATTACAGATAAGATCCACATATCTTTGACGATATCTCATATCTTGATCCTTTAGACCGTGCCATTTTTCAGGAAGAGGAAGAAGTGATTTTGAAAGAAGGTGTATTTTTTCAGCGTGAAGTGAAATCTCACCACGTCTCGTTCTAAAAATAAATCCCTCAACACCAACAATGTCACCAATATCCCACTTTTTAAACTCAGCGAATTCTTCTTCACCGAGGTCGTTCATGCGAACGTAAACCTGCATTCTATCCGAATCGTCACGAACATCAATAAAATTCGCCTTACCCATGTCACGCCAGCTTCTAATTCTTCCAGCAATTCTAACTGTTGCTTTATTTTCGTCTAAAGCTAACTTTAAAGCCTCTTGGTCGTCACCACATTGTTCCTTAAGTCTTGCTTCAAGAGCTTCATAATCACTTCTTGCAACAGCGTTTTGAATGGTAACGTCGTATTTTGTAACCTCGTAAGGGTCTTTGTTTTTTGCCTTAAGCTCGTTTAGCTTGTCTATTCTAATTTTCTTTAAAATATTAATGTCTTCTTGTATAACTTCCTGCTCTGGTGTATTTAAATTTTCTTGGCTCATTAGCTTCTCCTTTATGATAAAAAATTACTTGCTTATTTCGAGAACTTCAAATTTCAAAGTTCCGATTGGTGCGTCTACTTCAAAAACGTCTCCAACTTTTTTCTTTAGAGCAGCTTTGCCAATAGGTGACTCGTCAGAAATCTTTAGATTATCAGGATCAGATTCTGTTGAACCAACTATGGTGTATTTCTCAACATCGCCATTTTCACAGTCCTTAATAGTTACGATTGAACCAACGCTCACCTCGTGAGTTGTGATATCCTCATCGTCAACAATTACAGCATTTGAAAGAAACATATCAATTTCATTGATTTTTGCTTCAAGCATAGCCTGATCATTTTTAGCTTCGTCGTACTCAGCATTTTCAGAAAGGTCTCCGAAAGAACGAGCTTCCTTAAGCTTTTCTGCAACCTCGCTTCTTCTAACGGTAACTAAAAAATCACGTTCGTCTTCGAGTTTCTGATAACCTTCTCTTGAAACTCTATTAGTCTTTGTATTAGCCATAATCTGAACTCCTTTATATTAAATAATAGTATCTTATTCAAACTAATATTATATATGAAAATAGAACTTTTGTCAACACCTTAAACTAATGGAAATAAGCCATGTTAAAGCTTTTTAAAATATCCTAAAGTTTTTGCAATATTTAATTGCTTTTATAAGCGTTTTTGCTAATTCTAACTTCCATACAATACCTAAAACAAAAAAGGACACCCATAAAAAGTGTCCTTTAATTTACTTACCTTCAATTTATCCAACTATAGAATAAAGCATTGAATCCTCTGGATCAATTGCAACTCCCTTTGCTTCAAAAAGCTCTGAAACTGTTGCGAACTGATAGCCCTGCTTTTTAAGCTCTGGAATTAGAATATCAAGAGCTTGAACGGTTTTAAGGTTGCCCTCTGAATCATGAAGAAGAATTATTGAGCCGTCTTTTATTTGGTCAAGAATTTTTCCTGCTCTGTCCTCAACTGAAACCTTTGCGTCCCAGTCATTAGAGCCAATTCCACATATAAAAGGCATATCAATGCTGTCATACATAATTGAGCTTGTGGCTATGTAAGGTGGTCGGAAAAACTTTGGTTCAATTCCAATTAGCTCTTTAACCTTGTCATTTGTGAACTGAATTTCAGCCTTAACCTCGTCCTCAGTCATTTTATTTAAATACCCATGGGTTTTTGAATGATTGTCAATCTCACAGCCTAAGGCATAAGCTCGTTTAATAGCCTCAGCACTATTTTCATTTATGTTGTTTCCAATTACAAAAAAGGACGCAACAACACCATATTCCTCGCATTTGTCAAGAACTCTCATTGTGGTTGTGGTATTTGGACCATCATCAAAGGTTAAAGCAATAATAGGCTTAGTTGGATCTATTTCGTACACGATTTTCTTGACCTCCTCTTGATTTGGACTTTCAAGGCTTTCTTGATTAGAATTCGCCTTAGTACTATTTTGATTACTAGAGCTATTACAACCCACTAGTCCAAAAAGCCCTAACGCCAATAAAAGAAATAAAATAGGTTTTTTCATAATATTATAACCCCATGGTTTCCTTAATAAATTCTACTAAAGATTGACTAGATTTTTCGTGAGTTGCTTCAGTTGGGTGCCAGTCAGCAGCATATCCAAGTGTTCCGTCTTGAGTGTCAAATTTAAATGGATGTACCTTGCTGTCGCCAGTTTCTTCTGTGTAATTATAGCAAACCTCTTCAACGCTTGAATATAGATTCGCCCCCATAATTCCAAGTGTACAGAATATTTCAGCGTTTGGATTAGCCTCACGAACCTGCTTTAAAAATTCCTTGTATGCGTCAACATATTCCTGCTTTTTCTCGTCGCCCTTGCAATATGTACTATCATTAGTTCCAAGATTAATAACTATAATGTTAGGCTGATAATTTGAGAAATCCCAATCAACCTCGTTTGGAGCAGAAACCTCTGCAAACTTGTTCCATGAGTAACCAAGCTTTCCGTAATATTGTGGAAGAGCCTGTTCAGGAACTTTTTTACCGTTGGAGCTGTAACCGCTTATAATTCCGTAACCACTAATTGAAAACATACTGTAATCAGCATCTAAAGCCTGTGCCGTTTTGTATGCATAGGTTTTTGTTACGTCCTCAGTGGTGGTTGCAAAGTGATTTTCCTTAACCTCATCATCAACACCGTAACCGCAGGTTATAGAGTCGCCGATAAACTCTATTTTTAACTCTTTTTGAGCCACAGGAGTAATTTTCTCACCCTCTTGAAGCTTAATAGGCTTTATTCCCATGGTTGACATTGCTGTTTCCGAAAGCTTTATAACCTTAACTGTAACAGTTTTACTTTCAGCATTGTCAACAGGAGTAACAACCATTTCTTCCTCGTCTAGCATTTTGTCAATAACCCTTTCGCCATCAACATAAATAGCGAATCTTGCTTGATTGTTTGCATCACCAAATGCGGCTCCGTCACCGACAATTGTCATGTCAAGCTTTTTTCCAGTGAATTCAAATTCAACTCCTGCACCAGATAGACCAAACCATAGAGTGTCCTCAATTAAAGTTGTTCTTCCTGCAAGCTTTACATTTTCCTTGTTCATTATTACACCGTCCGCATTTAAATTTTGATTGTTCGAACTGTTATTTTTCGAACTGCTAGAATCATCTTTTGAACAGCCTGACAAAACTGAACAGGCTAATGCTCCCGCAAGCATAAAGGCTGTGATTTTTTTAATATTAATTTTCATAGTATTACCTCCATTTTAATAATTGTAACACGTTGTATTGAAATAATCAAATAGTTATGTTATGATAATAGTTATAACTTAAACACTATAACTTAGGAGGAATAGCCTTGACAAGCCAACAAATTGAGTATTTTCTTACTCTCGCAAAGCTAAGGAGCTTCTCAAAAACAGCCCAAAAGCTTTTTATAACCCAACCCTCACTAAGCCAGTATATACAAAACATGGAGAGCCAGCTTGGTGTAAAGCTTTTTGATAGAAGCGTTAATCCCATTCGCCTAACGAAAGCAGGGGAAATTTGCCTACACACCTGTGAGACAATAAAGTCAGCAGAAGAAAATATGACAAACCAACTAGCAGATATAACGGAGCTTAAAACAGGCTCTTTAAAAATTGGTGCAACCTTTTTCTATGCCTCTCAAATGCTTTCAAAGAGTGTTTCAGAGTTTTGTAGGAAGCACGAGGGCATAAGCGTGTCAATTATTGAGGATAATAGTAAAAATCTCCTTGAAATGGTTAAAACAGGGGAGCTTGACTTATATGTTGGTGCAGGAAGCTTTGATACAAAGAACCTTGATGTTGAGGAGCTTTCAACTGAACGTATGTATTTAGCAGTACCCCAAAGTCTTGAAACACCTAACCTTTCAGAAGATAAGCTGCTCACAGTCGATGATATAAGAAAAAGCACCATGAAAATGCTTACTGCAAGCATGAATCCTCTTGATTTAAAGCTTGTTAAGGAACTTCCTTTTTTAACAACTACCTCTATGGAGGATAAGCTATTTGAAATATGCAGGGATTTTGGATTTAAGCCTAAAATTGCACTAAGTGTTAGAACAAGTGAAACACTATTTTCCTTCGTTAATCAAGGACTAGGGGTTTCGCTAATTCCTGATACTATTGCTAAGTTCGGGAACTTTCTAGACCACCCCAAATATTACCCACTTGAGCACCCTTTAGGAACAACAAAAATTTGCTTAGTGTCACGAAAAAATAGTTATCTTTCAAAGGCGGCACTTGAGTATCCCCTAATGCTTAAAGAGCTTGTGGATATTGGAACGTGGAGGGTATAGTTTAAATGAGTATTTTAAAATCACTAGGTAAAGATAAATATTATCACCATGTTGAAAAAACCCTAGTTAATG
>JAAZIT010000181.1 GCA_012800685.1 Clostridiales bacterium | reverse complement strand
TTATATATCAATTTATGTTAATAATCAAGTATATCTTTGTTTTTGTATAAAACATAAAAAAATCAACCCAAGCTAACTTAGGTTGATTTGAAAATTTATTCGTAATCTACTACATCAATCCATCTCATTAGAAAATCCTTTTCTGAAGGAATATTTCTAACAAGCTGTGCAGCAGCAACAATTGGAAGCCACGCTTGAACGTATCTCTTTGAAGTCCCGCTTTCATTACAAAACTTATTTAGATATCTCTCAGCAATTTCAGGATAATTCATGCAAAGGACTAAATAAGTTCTTCCTACATCCGCTGAGGCATTTCCTTGTCTAGCTGTAACCCAGTCAAGAACAAAGGTTCCCTCATCATTTATAATAATGTTTTGTGGTGCTAGGTTACCGTGACAAAGCTTAATATGCTTTGGCATTGAATCAAGTCTAGTAAGAAGCTCATACTTTTTAATTTCATCAATGGTTCCTAAAGACTTAATTTGTCTTGCAAGCTTATCCTTAAGCTTACTTAATAGTGGCATATACTGTGAATGAAGCTCCATTTGAATTTCAACAAGCTTGTCAACATACAAGTCAGCCTTAGATGGATTTTCCTTAATTAGCTCATCCATAGTCTTACCTTTAATAAGATCCATAGTAATTGCCCATCTTCCATCAGGCAAAACTGAAACCTCTTGTACCGTAGGCATCTTTAAACTAGAATTAACAAGAGTTGTTTCAACTCTCGCCTGAGTTAATGCCTCATAAAGACACTTTTCCTTTAACTTTTTATCATTAAATACCTTTACTGCTTTTCCGTCGCACTCATATACCTCTATATTATCGCCACGTGCAATTAAATTTTTTAGTTCCATAAACAAACTCCTCTCAAATGTTATAATAAATGTTTTAAATGTTAACAATGTTTTTCCGTTATCTGTATTGTACTACAGTGACAAGGTAATGTCAATATGTTTTTATCTATTATGCTAGTTTTTACATTGTATAAACACTTTATACCAAATTTATTCAAAAATCAATTAAAACCTTTCCACTATCATTTATTATAACCTTCTTGTTAATAATTATATATATTACTTCTTATTGTTATATTGCCATAAAACAATGTTCACTTTTTGTGTATATTGAATAATAAACGTGGGTAAAATAGTTAAAATGTTGTGGTTAAAAAAGATTGACAAAAAAATAACAATCACGTATAATAATAACATAGGAATAAGGCAAGTACACCTTACCTAATTCAAAGTAACCAAAATTTATGGAGGTTTTAAATTATGGCAAAAAATGAAAACGCAGTCACTGCAACAGGTATTGTTGATACCGTTGAAGCTCTACAAGCTAAAATGCAAGAAATGCATGAAGCACAAAAGGTTTTTGCTACTTACTCCCAAGAACAAGTAGATAAAATTTTTAAAGCTGCTGCTATCGCTGCTAACAAAGCAAGAATTTCACTTGCTAAAATGGCTGTTGAAGAAACAGGCATGGGTCTTGTTGAAGACAAAGTTATTAAGAACAACTACGCTGCTGAACACATCTATAATGCATACAAGAACACAAAAACTTGTGGTGTTATTGAAACTGATGACGCTTTTGGAACAACAAAAATTGCTGAACCAATCGGAGTTATCGCTGCTGTAATTCCTACAACCAACCCAACATCCACTGCAATTTTCAAAACACTTATCTCTCTAAAAACAAGAAATGCTATTATAATAAGCCCTCACCCAAGAGCAAAAAGATCAACTATTGAAGCTGCAAAAATTGTTTATGATGCTGCTGTTGAAGCTGGCGCTCCTAAGAACATTATTAGCTGGATTGATGTTCCATCACTTGAACTTACAAATGAAGTAATGAAAAGTGCTGATATTATTCTTGCTACTGGTGGTCCTGGAATGGTTAAGGCTGCTTACTCAAGCGGAAAGCCAGCCCTTGGAGTTGGTGCCGGAAACACTCCTGCTATTATTGATAAATCAGCTGACATTCTTTTAGCTGTAAGCTCTATCGTTCACTCAAAAACTTTTGATAATGGTATGATCTGTGCTTCTGAACAATCTGTTATTGTAGATAAAGAAATTTATGACGCAGTTAAAAAAGAATTTAAACTTCGTGGCTGTTACTTCTTAGCAAAAGACGAAACCGAAAAGGTTAGAAAAACAATAATTATTAATGGTGCTCTTAACGCAAAAATTGTTGGACAAACAGCTTTCAAAATTGCTCAGCTTGCTGACGTAAAAGTTCCTGAGGATACAAAAATTCTTATTGGTGAAGTAACATCAGTTGATCTCGAGGAAGAATTTGCTCACGAAAAGCTATCCCCTGTACTTGCTATGTACAAAGCTAAGGATTTTGAAGATGCAATGGAAAAGGCTGATCAGCTTGTTCAAGATGGTGGTTATGGCCATACATCTTCATTATATGTAGACGCAAGTCTTGAAAAAGATAAGATTAACGCATTTGCTTCTAAGATGAAAACTTGTCGTATTCTTGTTAATACACCTTCATCACATGGTGGTATAGGTGACCTCTATAACTTTAACCTTGCCCCTTCTCTAACACTAGGATGTGGTTCATGGGGTGGAAACTCTGTTTCTGAAAACGTTGGAGTAAAGCATCTGTTAAACATTAAAACAGTAGCTGAGAGGAGAGAAAATATGCTTTGGTTTAGAACACCTGAAAAGGTATACTTCAAAAGAGGCAGTCTACCAATTGCTCTTGATGAACTTAAAAACGTAATGGGCAAGAAAAAGGCATTTATAGTAACAGACCAGTTCCTATATAAGAATGGATATACTAAAGCTATTACTGACAAGCTTGACGCTATGGGAATTACTCATACAACATTCTTTGATGTTGCTCCAGACCCAACACTTTCATGTGCTGTTGAAGGTGCAAAGGCTATGACTGAATTTGAGCCTGATACAATTATCGCCATCGGTGGTGGTTCTGCAATGGACGCTGCTAAGATTATGTGGGTTCTTTACGAGCATCCAGATGCTGACTTTATGGATATGGCTATGAGATTTATTGATATCCGTAAGAGAGTTTACACATTCCCTAAGATGGGTGAAAAGGCTTATTTTATTGCTATTCCAACATCTTCAGGTACAGGTTCAGAGGTTACACCTTTTGCTGTTATCACTGATGATGAGACTGGTACTAAGTATCCACTAGCTGATTATGAACTAATGCCAAACATGGCCATTATCGATACAGACTTAATGATGAGTGCTCCTAAGGGATTAACATCTGCTTCAGGAGTTGACGCACTAACACATGCTCTAGAGGCATATGCATCAGTTATGGCTACTGATTACACAGACGGTATGGCTCTTAAGGCTCTTAAGCTTATATTCAAGAACCTACCTGCCGCTTACGAAAATGGACAGACAGATTATGTTGCTCGTGAGGCTATGGCTAACGCTTCAACACTTGCAGGTATTGCTTTTGCTAATGCTTTCCTAGGTGTATGTCACTCAATGGCTCATAAGCTTGGTTCATACCACCACCTACCTCACGGTGTTGCTAATGCTCTATTAATCACTGAGGTAATGAAATTTAATGCTGATCCAAGCCCTAAAAAGATGGGAACATTCTCACAATACCAGTATCCACACGTGCTAGAGAGATATGTTGAATGTGCTAACTTCTGTGGATTTACAGGCAAAAATGACGAAGACACACTTAAAAACTTTATAAAAGGCATTGACGAGCTTAAGGCATCTGTTGGAATTAAGAAAACAATTGCTGAATATGGCGTAGATGAAAAGTCATTCCTAGAATCTCTTGACACAATGGTTGAAGATGCATTTGACGACCAGTGTACAGGTGCTAACCCTAGATACCCACTAATGAGTGAAATCAAGGATATGTACCTAAGAGTTTACTACGGAGATAAAAAATAAGCTTTCTTCTTAAAACCTCATTATATACTCTTTTAAAAATCCACTACTTAATTGTAGTGGATTTTTATTTGTACAAAAAAAGCTATGATGAAATTTCATCATAGCTTTTT
>JAAZIT010000180.1 GCA_012800685.1 Clostridiales bacterium | reverse complement strand
GTTGTTCTTTATAACCATAGGCCCTGTGAAATCTATGATAAGCAACTCACGCAAAATGAGAGATATGTATTCAGGTAGTTTCTTGCTTTCATACCTTATGCAAGAGGTGATCCTAAAGCTTAAAGAAAAAGATAATGTTAAAATAATTATTCCTTACGTGGAAAAACATGAAACGCAGAGTTTAAATATTCCAAACAAGGTTATTGCGAGGGTTGAGGGTTTTAATCAGGAAGAGAAAAATAATTTTGGCAGTGAAATTGAAAGGTTTATTCAAGAAAAATTTATAGCTATCTGTCAAAAGGTGCTTGAAAAAGTAAAGGCTCCTTTTAATAGAGAAATTCAAAATCAGCTCACACATTTTCTTGAAATTTACTGGCTTTTTGAAGATAATAATGATAATTCTGATGATATTGCTACATATATAAAAGCAGTTAATAAAATGCATAGTGTTAAAAATCTACGTTGTTTTAATCAAATAGATGAAGATGCAGGGCGGAAATGCTCACTCTATCCAGATAATAATGCTATTTTCTATAGGGAAAAGGCTAATAAAAATATTCCTGATTACATGAATTATGAGAATTCAATTAAAATTTCAGATAAAGAATATTTGTATTCTTTAAAGGTCGGAGAAAGTCTATCTGCTTTTGCCTATGTCAAAAGAATGTTTCATACAATTGAAAATAAAGAGGCGCTTGGCTATAAACTTAAGATTAGTTCGGTTGCGTATATGCTTTTAAAAAGTAGAATTGGTGATTTGCAAAACTTAACAGATGAATCCTGCGAAGCTCTAATGGATTTATATAATAGAAATACTCCTTCAGAAGATAATTATCCAGAAGAACAAATAAAAAGGGCAAAAAAACTTTATGCTGAGAATAAGAATGTGAAAATTACACCATATTATGCAATTTTAAAGCTTGATGGTGATAATATGGGCGATGCTTATAATAAATGTAAAACATATGATAAACAAAATGAACTAAGCATGAAAACAAGTTCATTTGTTTCGGTGGCACAGGATATTGCTGAAGATAATAATGGATTATGTATTTTTGCGGGTGGAGAGGATATTCTTATGTTTTTGCCTATAGATACGCTGTTTACAGCGGTTTATACACTGTATAAAAAATACCGTGAAACTCTCGGATACAATTTTACTTTTTCAGCTGGAATTGTGATTGCCCACTTTATGCAACCGCTTAAAGACGTTATGGTTCAAGTTTACGAAGCCGAGAAAGAGGCAAAAGATTATTGTGCAGAAAAAAATTCCTTTGCAATTAATTTGATTAAAAGAGGTGGAGGAAGCGTAAGTGTTGCCAATCGTTTTGGTGATAAATGTGAAAATTTAAAGGCTGTAGAAGACGTTGTTAAAAATCTTTATGGTGAGGATTTATCACATAATTATCTTTATAATTTAATAAGCAATCTTAAAAAAATCACAGTAAACAATGAGACGGTAATAATTAAAAATAAAATGATAAATGCTCTTATTTTTCAAGCTAATAAAATTAAAAATAGGGACAATAAAAACGAGGTTTCTAAGTGTATTGTTAATCTGTTTGAGATATTTGGAAATTTAAAGCAGTTTACAGATTCACTCAAAATTATAGACTTTTTGTCAAAGGAGGGGATATATAGTGATATATAGATTTGACGCCATTGATACATTTTTCTTTCGTTCCTCATTACCATTTGATATAGGAGCTGAAAATAGTGTGGAATGTATTTTCCCACCTTTGCCTTCAGTTTATACAGGTGCATTACGTTCATGCACATTAAAAAATTATTCTGACAGGCATGATTTAAATAAGAAGCTAAAAGTTGGATTAAACGGTATTATGATGAATGGTGAACCACTTTTTCCAGTCCCTCGTGATTTAAATATGAAATCTGAAAGTGATAGAAAATTTGCATATCCGTCCTTCGAGAAAAACGATATAAGCAGTTATCCACTTGAATTTTTATATTGTGAAAGTGAAATGAAAAAAGAGAATATTATTCCTGAAGGGGCATATATTAAAAAAGTTGATTTAATGAGGTATCTTAATGTTAAAAATCTTAACTGTGAAATGATAAGTAAAGAAAAACTCTTTAAAACTGAGTATAGGACTGGTGTTCAGATTGAAAATACGGAAAGGACTGCTGAAGATAAGAAGCTTTATACTATTACTCAAATTCATCCAAATGATGATGTAAGTGTTTATGCTCAGACGCAAGGAATTTCCGTTTCAGATGGAACTATAGTAAAATTTGGTGGGGAGTCGAAAAGTGCGATTATAAACTCTATGGAAGATTCGCTTGATATGGATATTAGATTGGATGATAATGAAAAATTTTTTAAGCTATATCTTGCAACACCTGCAATATTTAAAAACGGTTGGATCCCTTGGTGGATTAAAAATGACATGACTGGAATTTTTAAGTATAAAAATAAATCGGTAAAAATAAAACTTCTTTGTGCCTCAATAGGCAGATATACTCCTGTTGGAGGGTTTGGAACCTACTGGGATGAAAAAGAAAAATGTTTAAAAAGCTATCCTAAGAAAATGCATTATGCTGTTCCAGCAGGTTCGGTATATTATTTTTCCATAGAAGAGGGTAAACCAGAGGACGTATTAAAGCTATTCCATAAAAAATGTATCAGCGATTATCGTGAGCATTGTCCAAATGGTTTTAAATATGAAAACTGGGGTAAGCTTAGGTATTGCGATCGTGGTTTTGGTTATAGCCTTGTCGGAAAGCTTACAGATGAGCAAAAAAATGATTTGGAAAAAAAGTAAGGAGCGAATAATATGTATAAAAAATCTAGCCTATTATCTATAAAGGTTATAACTCCCCTTCATGCGGGAGGAGGAAACAATCTTAGCATAATTGACTTGCCAATTCAAAGAGAGGTGCAAAGCAACTATCCCAAAATTGAGGCTTCAACATTAAAGGGCTGTGTTAGAAATGCTTTTGAAAAAAATCTAAAAGTAAATATTGAGAATAGTATGATTGATATTATTTTTGGTTGTGAGGATCAAAATAATATGACTGCTTCTGCATCTGCATTTTCTGATGCAAGAATTTTGTTTTTCCCAGTTAGGTCTGTTAAGGGCGTATTTGCATATGTAACCTGTCCATATGTTTTAAAACGTTTTTCTAATGATATTAAGCTGATAAATAATACAATTAGATTGCCTAATTTTGCAGATTTAAAACCAGAAAAGTGTTACATACCGAAAGAAGATTCATCGGTTACCTTTTCATCAGGAAAAACTGTAATGCTTGATGAATATGCTTTTGACGCATGCAAAAATCAAGAGTTATCTGATTTTATTGAAAGTATGACAAGATTTTTGCCAATAATAGAGGAAGATTTAAGCCAATTTAAAAATCGGGTTGTTGTAATATCTGATGACGATTTTGTTGACTTTGTAACAAACGCCACAGAAGTTATTACTCGTATAAAAATAGACAATGAAACTGGCATTGTCGAAGATAAGCAATTATTTAACGAAGAATACATGCCAGCTGAGAGCATTTTGTATAGTCTTGTTTTTGTATCAGATGAACATAAATCAGGAAATATCTTTAAATCGGCTGAGGATATTAAGGATTCCTTTAAACAGACTATGCCTGATTATATTCAAATTGGTGCAAATATGACACTTGGGAAAGGCTTTGTAAAATGCAAGTTAAATTGGGACGGTGATACAGATGAATAAGTCACTTGAAATTTTAAGAGCGGATTATGCTTATGAATGTGTTTCTAAAGTAGCAGAAAACAATAAGAAGTATCTTTCACTGGTTCGCTCATTTCCAATTATAATACATAACAATGGATATATGGCGGCGATTGCATATTTGTTTTCTAAGAAAGAAAAGGAAAAAGAGTTTAAATTATTGTATGGGCATATTATTGATTGGCTTAAGAAAAGGGAGTTGAATATAGAAAAAGGGGAGGAATTTATATCTGACTTAACAAAAAAGTCAAACGAAGAATATAGGCTAATATCCAAAGAGACGACAGCTTTTTTAATCTGGCTCAAACGTTTTGCAGAGGGGATGATTACGAATGGCTAATGATTTATATACATTTTGGCTACCAGAAAAAGCAGAGAAAAGTATTAAAAAATATAGGGACGTTGAAAATAATTATTTATTATTTAACAGGTTAGTAGTTTCAGGTGAGAAAAACTCATATATTCCATACGCACAAAAAAAAGAGAAGTCTAAAAAGCATAATAGTTTTATAAAAATAGTTTCAAACAATGTTCTTGCCATAGCTGAATCCTTACCATTTCATAAGACCTATGAATTTATCCCTGATAATAAACTTGCAGTAGGAATAGGCTGTGAATCTCCATTTAGCAGCATAGCGCTGATTACGCTTCACCCTGTGTATGGCATACCGTATATTCCGGGTAGTGCAATTAAAGGTGTGATAAGAAATTGCTATATTCAGAAAGAGTTTAATGGCAAAGAGGAGGAAGCGTTAAGAGATGGTAATTTCATAAAGCTTTTTGGCAATAGCGCAGATAGCGATAATTTGGGTAATTCAAAACAAAAACTGCTTTTCTTTGATGCTTTTCCAAATGAAGAATTTGAGATTAGCTGGGATGTGCAGACACCACACTTTAAAGATTATTATGATAGAGAAGGAAAGAAGCAGCCTTTAGACACAATAGAACCCAATCCCATAGCTTTCCCTGTTGTGAAAAATACCAAATTTAAGATTTATATTTGTAGTTATGATAAAGATTGCGATTTAAGTTTAATAGAAAACAATAATATTTTAAAGGATGCTTTTGGGACCTATGGAATAGGTGCAAAAACATCGTTGGGGTATGGTATTGGCAAAATCAGCCCTGAATAAAATGATAAAATTGCTAGGTTTACTTCATAAGTAAAATAAGTCAAATTATTGTATTTTCATGAGCATAGCTTTTTGTATAAAAATGTTATTTTTGTTAGGCAGTGAAAAATAATTATTGTACAAACCTGTGAGCATTATGTAGAAAAATAGTCAGCACTTAGTGTTTAATCAAGGTGGAATTCCTTTACCATATACTTAAGCCTGTCGAGTAAAGCTATAGTTGCTTTATTAGCAGGCTTTTGTTAAAATGAGTTATTATAATATGAAAGAGACTGAATATGAACAATCAAATCAAAAAGCAAGACTATATTAGCTGCTTATTGGAAGAATTTTGAATTTGAAAAGCCTAGTAATATTGAGGTCATACATGAAAATGATTTTAACCATTCCCACCATACTGGACAAATCAAACAATGTTTTAGGCTATTTCACGAATTAAACACTGTTGAGATTAGTACCAATAATAATTTTATATTAAAGCTGGTAACATAAGTACACAAATTGATGTTGTAATAAATATACTTGAGAAATGTTACGGAATGGCTTATTCCTTTGAAACAGTGCGTAGCTGGACTAAATATCGAGTGTTTGATAATGATTTATGGATATTTATATTAGATAAAACTACAAATATACCCGTTGCCCTCGGTATTGCAGATTATGATTCGGATATAAAAGAAGGATCGCTTGAATGGATTCAAGTATTAAAAGAATACAGGCGGCAGGGGTTAGGACATATGCTTGTTACAAACCTTTTGTCAAGATTACAGAAAAAAGCGGATTTTGCAACCGTAAGCGGAGAATGTGATAATATTACACATCCGGAATTATTATACAGAAGCTGTGGATTTGTTGGAAATGATATTTGGTATGTTGTAAATAGGTGATAATACATTTTGATAGTGTATCTTTTTAATCTCACCTTTACTAACATTAATTAGCCAAAATGTATTATTTTTAGAAATGGTGTGTTCGGAGTTATTTCCAAAATTGAATTAAAACAGTTAAAAGCCTAAGATATAATATAAATCTTAGCCTTTATTCTTACAATATAATCTTCATTCATGATGTTTAATACCATTAAATTAATTTTTCTTCTTAATTCCAATAATAATAGCTACTATTAAAATAATAATGCATATGACCTCTAAAATAATACTAATCATAATTGACAATGGCTGTAATTTATGTTATTTAACAAAGTGAAAGATCATTTTCTCCC
>JAAZIT010000012.1 GCA_012800685.1 Clostridiales bacterium | reverse complement strand
TGATGACCAAAAGGTTTTAATCACAATTAACTGCTTGGGCAAGCATAACGTAAGAAATTCACTTGCACCTGCCGAAACTGCTCCAGCAAAAGCTGCAAGTGCATTTCTTACGTTATGCTTGCCCAAGCAGTTAATTGTGATTAAAACCTTTTGGTCATCAAATCTAACCTTAAAGCTAGTTTTTCCGTCATTAAACTTAATTCCCTCAGCATAAAAATCCGCTTTTTTATCCTTTAGAGAATAATAGACAATTGTTCTAGCGCCCCTCGTTTCTACTTGTGCAAGAAGCTTATCATCTAAATTAAGTATTAGTGGAGTATTATATGACGCACCATCAAGAATTTCTAGCTTAGCCTTTAAAATACTTTCTAAAGAGCCATAGCTTTCATAATGAGCATAACCTATGTTTGTTATAATTTCAATATCCGGCTGAGCAACAACCGACAAATTCGAAATACCATTTGTTGCCGTAATGCCCATTTCTACAACAGCAGTCTTATGGTCCTCGTTAAATTTGAGTATTGTTAGTGGAAGTCCGATTTCATTATGCTTATTTTCTTCCGTCTTTAGGACATCACCCTTACAGCTCATAATCTCAGCGAGCATTTCGGTAACAGTAGTCTTTCCCACACTTCCTGTTACTCCAACTAACAGAGCTGGGAATCTTCTTCTATAAAAAGTAGCCAATTCCAAAAGTGCTTGTTTTGTTGAATCGACAATTATGCATTTAACGTCCTGAATTGGTCTTTGGCATATTACTGCTTCAGCGCCCTTTTCCATTGCTTCAACTGCAAAGTCATGTCCGTCAAATAGTTCACCCTCAAGGGCAATAAACACACAGCCTTTTTGCATTGTCCTTGTGTCACTTGATATTTGTGTTATTTCCATGTCCGCTGGATAGCCAAAGCTCCCTCGACAGGCTCTTACAATTTCATTTAATAGCATTAGTTATTTCCTTTCTGGAATTATTATATATTTTTCATTCCAAACATTTGTATCTAACTTTGTTTTTTATTAATTTCGTTTAAAATCTCTTCAACAATTTCTTTTTCGTCAAAATGAATTTTAACATTGTTCTTTAAAACCTGATAATCCTCATGTCCTTTCCCGACAATTGCAATGATATCATCTTTTTGTGCGTTATCAATTGCCCATTTTATAGCTTCTCGTCTATCTGTAATAGCTATATAAGGTGTGGTCTCGCCCTCAAAGCCTACAAGAATTTCTTTTATTATTTCATCTGGATCTTCATTTCGTGGATTGTCTGAGCTAACTATACAGAAGTCCGAGTATTTTGCAGCAGCCTTAGCCATAAGTGGTCGTTTTTTTGCATCTCTATTTCCACCACAGCCAAATAAACAGACAACTCTTCCATTTGTACATTCCCTCATAGTTTCAAGTATTTTTTCAACCGCATCAGGTGAATGTGCGTAGTCCCTTATGATAGTATAGTTTGTATCGAAAGAAACAATTTCCGCTCTTCCGGCAATTCCGTCTGTTGTCTTTAGAACCTGTACCACCTTTTCGGTAGCAAGTCCCAATTGTGAACAGCAGGCAATTACTCCAAGTGAATTTGATACATTAAATTCCCCTGGAATTCCAAAGTATACATCAAAGATTCCCTCATCATCTGCCACCTTATATTCACAGCCCTTTACAGAAAGCTTAATATCTGATGCCATATAATCAGCCTTTTCTTTATTTGAAAAGCTTACGGTTTTACACGGGACTTCATTAACAAGTCTTGCCCCCCAATTATCATCGATATTTATCACAGCCACATCCGAAATATCAAAGAGCAGTTTTTTAGCCTTATAATAATTCTCCATAGTTCCATGAACATCTAAATGATCTTGGGTTAAATTTGTGAAAGCCGAAACATTGTACCTTAGCCCTGAAACTCTCTTTTGGTCAAGTCCTTGAGATGAAACCTCCATAACCACATACTCACAATTTCCATCAGCCATATATCTAAATATTTCAAAAAGCTCATATGGTTCTGGAGTCGTTGGGTTAGAACGTTCGCCTTTCCATATCTCATCGCCAATTTCAACGTCGCAGGTTCCGATAAGCCCTGTTTTATATCCTAGCTTACAAAGAACCTTTTTAATTGTTGTGGCAATAGTTGTTTTTCCATTTGTGCCAGTTATTCCTATAAGCTTTAAGCTTTTTTCAGGATTTGAAAACCAATTTGATGAAAGCTTAGCAAGTGCCTCTCTAGTATCATTAACAAGAATTTGTTCCTTAAGACCTAAATCCTTTTCTACAACAACCGCCCTTGCACCTTTTTTTAGCATTGCTTTTGCGGCACTATGTCCGTCAAAGGTTTCCCCCTCTATGCACACAAATATTCCGTCTTTCTTAATATCCTTACGGTTATCCCAACAGATTTCTGTTACTTCAAAATCCCCGATTTTTGTGTGTTCTATTCCATTTAAAAGTTGG
>JAAZIT010000179.1 GCA_012800685.1 Clostridiales bacterium | reverse complement strand
CGTAGGTTGATAGATAAACCTTTGTAAATTTTATTTCTTCATTAGGCGAAAAGCTCTTGTTTTCATCATCATCAGCTAGTCCCTCCCCAATAATTTCGGTTTTATTAATAACATCTATAACTTCCCAACCGTCATATACCTGCCCAAAAATAGTGTATTGCTGAACATAGTTTGGAATACCACCATATTTCTTAAAAAGATCAGAAACCTTTGTTAGCGCTTCGTCAATTTCCTGCTCTTCAATTGTTTTGTTTAAATCGTCCACATTCACAACGTCATTAAAGAATGTAAAAACACTTCCTGCCTTAGCTTTTGTAAAAAGCCCTCCCGCCTTAACTAAAGAGCCTATCGCACCTCTAGTAGGAAGCAGGTTGCTTGAAACCTCAAGCTTTGTAATTTTTGTGTTTGTATCATCGTTAGCCAAGCCGTCAATAGTTTTACTTCCGCCAATGAAACCACCATGCTGTCCCTCTTGAGTTTTCAAAATAGTACAAACATAAGTATCGTTAAAATAGCCGTCATTAACTAACTCTTTAAAAAACTCACAGTACTTTGGAGCTTCCTCCTCATAAATTACAGCACGAATCGTACCCTTTGTTGTCTCAAAAACAACAACTGTCGCATCGTCAGCAGGTACATCATACTGGATAAATTTAGATTGTGAATAATCAGGCTTATCGTCCTTAAAAACAGTTAAAGCCAAAAGTGCAACAACAGCAAAAAACATCATTGCAATTAGGGAATAACGAAAATACTTTCCGAAAACCTTTGATTTAGATTTAGGTGCTTGTAAATAACTCATTTTATATTCCTTTCGTAAATAGAACCCAATTTTTATTTCCCCAATATGCTTTATTTCTTTTTAACTATTGTGCCTTGTCTTGTTTCTTCGATTAGATATCCTAATTCTGAAATTTCATCACGGATTTTGTCAGCTAGAACAAAATCCTTATTTTTTCTTGCATCTTTTCTTTTTTCAACTAAGCTCGAGATTTCCTCTGGAATATTCTCACCACTGCTACTTTGATTAAGCTTTTTAGCCCTATCAATTAAACCAATTGACAATACCTTGTCAAAATCTTCAACAAGAGCTATTTTCGTTGCACTATTTGCATTAGATTTAAGAACATCATAAAGTGCAGTAATAGCAAGTGAAGTGTTCAAGTCGTTATCCATCGCCTGAACAAACCCTCGCTTAAGCTTTTCAAAATCCTCTGAGTCGATTTTTTCTTGTGGTTCATTTAACAACGAACCGATTTTCGCAACAAGCTTGTTGTATGAAACAACAGCATTATCAAGGTTCTCATATGTGAACACAAGTGATTTTCTATAATGTGAAAGAAGGCAGAAGAAACGGTACACTAATGGATCATAGCCCTTACTTTCAAGTAGTGAAACAGTTAAAAATCCTCCTGACGACTTACTCATTTTACCTACATTTGTATTAAGATGATAAACGTGAAACCAATAGTTACACCATTCATGCCCTAAATACGCCTCGCTCTGTGCAATTTCATTAGTGTGATGTGGAAAAGCATTGTCAATCCCACCACAATGCATATCAAGTCTTTCACCTAAATGCTTCATACTTATACACGAACATTCTATATGCCAGCCTGGGTATCCAATTCCCCAAGGGCTATCCCATTTTAGCTCTTGGTCGTCAAACTTTGATTTTGTAAACCACAAAACAAAGTCAGCCTTATTTTTCTTATTAGTATCCTCCTCAACGCCCTCACGAACGCCAACAGCAAGGTCTTCTTCTTTAAAATCATTAAAAACATAATACTTTTCGAGCTTCGAGGTATCAAAATAAATATTTCCACCCATTTCGTAAGCATAGCCTTTTTCAAGAAGTCCTGATATAACTTTTATAAAATCATCTATGCAATTAGAGGCAGGCTCTATAATTTCTGGAGTTTTAATGTTAAGCTTAGCGCAGTCAGCAAAGAAAGCTTCAGTATAAAACTTTGCAATTTCTAAAACTGATTTTCTTTCTCTTTTTGCACCCTTAAGCATTTTATCGTCACCAGTATCACCGTCGCTAGTTAAATGTCCCACATCAGTAATATTCATTACACGAGTTACATCATATCCGTCATAGCTAAAATACTTTTCTAGCACATCCTCCATAATATAGCTTCTCAGGTTTCCAATATGGGCATAGTGATAAACAGTTGGACCGCAGGTGTACATCGACACCTTTCCTGCCTCGACTGGTACAAATTCATCTTTGTTTCTTGTTAGTGTATTATATATTTTCATTTTAACCTCACTTAGTTTAAGTTTCTATTTTCTCTCAATTTTTTCAAGCTCTAAAAGTTTTCTCTCAAGCTTTTCTAATCTAAATCTATATTGACAAAGCTCTTGTGCAACTGGGTCTGGAATATGGATTTGGTCAAGATCATCACAAGCAGTCCTTTTGCCATTTCTTCTAACAATTCTAGCAGGAACACCTACAGCTGTACAGTTTGGTGGAACAGTTTCTAAAACAACTGCATTAGCAGCAACCTTTGCACCATCTCCAACTGTAAAAGGTCCGAGAACCTTTGCACCACAACCGATTAGAACATTGTCACCCAGTGTTGGGTGGCGCTTTCCTGTTTCTTTACCTGTTCCTCCTAAAGTACAGCCTTGATAAAGAATACAATTGTTCCCAATTTCAGCAGTTTCGCCGATTACAACACCGCTTCCATGGTCAATAAGAAGCCCCTTTCCAATTTTAGCGCCTGGATGAATTTCAATTCCTGTAAAAAATCGTGAAATTTGTGAAATTACCCTTGCTATAGTTAAATGATTGTTTTTATAAAACCAATGTGCCACTCTATGCCAAATGACAGCGTGGACACCTGAATAAGTTAAAATGATTTCCAAACCGCTATGAGCCGCTGGGTCACGTTCTTTTATAGACTGGATATCTTCTTTAATATTTCGTATAAACGACATAACAACTCTCCTTTTGAAAGGTATATAATTAAAAATAAAGTAATAAAAAAGCCACCTTGAAACTATGCTTTATTACATGGTTTCAGAGGCAGCATAACTGCGGTTCCACTCTGTTTTATACTTAAACTTAAAACATATTACGCAAAGCGCAACATGAGATTTTCCTTAACGCAGAAAAGACGTAACAGGATACTCATTTTCCCCTGTTCAGCTGCAAAAACCAAAGTTTTCGCCAAAAACCGCACTTCACCGTTAATTTAATAAAACGTCACACCAACCCGTTTTTCTCTTAAAATAAACACACAGCTACTTTTGCTTTTACCTTTGAGATATATTTTATTATATGTTATTT
>JAAZIT010000178.1 GCA_012800685.1 Clostridiales bacterium | reverse complement strand
TATAAAAAATAAATATAAATAAGATATAGATATATAGTTTTTAGACTATTAGACTTAGACTAGGAGATGAACATTATGGCAAAAGCAGCAAGAGATATGCTTTATAAAGAGTTTATTGAAAACAATACAATAAATCCAAAGCTATACGACAGATACGAGGTAAAAAGAGGCTTAAGAAATTATGACGGAACTGGAGTAATGGCGGGTCTTACAAATATTTGTAATGTACATGGTTATATTATTAGTGACGGCGAGCGTCAGCCTATTGAGGGAGAGCTGATTTTTAGAGGATATAATATTAAAGATATTATATCAAATTGTATTAATGAGGATAGATTTGGATATGAAGAAACAGTTTATCTTCTTTTAATGGGAGCGCTTCCTAACAAGACTGAGCTTGAATCTTTTAAAGAAATTCTTGCGGAAAATAGACAGCTTCCTGAGGGCTTTTTTGAGGACATGATTCTTAAGGCACCTTCAATTAATATTATGAACAAGCTTTCACGTTCAGTACTTTCAATGTATTCATATGTTGATAATCCTGAAAATGGAAGTCCGGAATACGAGATGGCTACTGCTGTTTCAATTATTGCAAAGCTTCCAGCCATGATGATTGACTCATATCAAGTAAAGAGAAGATACTTTAATAACGAAACCATGTATATGCACCCACATATTCCTGGGCAGTCTACCGCCGAAATGATTTTATCAACACTACGTTCCGATAGGTCTTATACTCAGCAGGAAGCGAAGCTCCTTGATCTTTTTTTAATGCTCCACGCTGAGCATGGTGGTGGTAACAACTCAACCTTTGCTTGCAGGGTTCTTACTTCATCTGGAACTGATCCATTTTCTTCATATTCAGCAGCAATTGGTTCTTTAAAAGGACCAAAGCATGGTGGTGCTAATCAAAAGGTTGTTGAAATGCAACATTGTATCCAAAGAAACGTTTCAAATTGGGACGATGAGGAAGAAGTAACGGAATTTCTTAAGAAGATTCTTAGGAAAGAGGAAAATGACCATTCTGGACTTATTTATGGTATGGGACATGCAGTTTATACATTGTCTGATCCAAGAGCTGTTATTCTAAAAGAAAATGCTAAAAAGCTTGCCGCTGGTACAGAATTTGAAAAGGAATTTAATCTCCTTGAGATTATTGAGAGAGCTACCCCAAAGGCTTTTGAAGAGGTTAAGGGCGATGCTAAGATTGTATGCGCAAATGTGGATATGTACTCAGGGCTTGTATACAAAATGCTAGGTATTCCAGAGGAGCTTGTTACTCCTTTGTTCGCTGTTTCAAGAATGGCTGGCTGGTGTGCTCACAGATTTGAAGAGATTGTAACTGGAAAGAGAATTATTCGTCCGGCCTATAAATCAGTTTCAAAATCAAAGGTATATGTTCCAATGAGCGAAAGAGAATAAATATTTATTAAAACACTTTCAAAAATAATTGATTTGTGATATAATAGGATTGTCTGTAAAGATGATCCTATTTTTGTTAGGGTTTTTATTGAATAAGTAAAGAATTATGCTTGAATTGGCGAAAAAATGAAAAGGTGGGTTTGGATGAATAAGGTTGGGCTTAAATCGGTTTCAATTATTGTGGCTGTTGGACTATTATTGTCTGGATGTACACCTACTATGACGTTAAGCGTCGACGGAATGCTTGAAGCACCTAAGCTTACAAGTGAACAAACCGTAATTCATGAGACAGTTATTGCAAGCGTTGGAAATAATATTTCTCTAAAATATCCTAAAAATGGGGATAATCGTTCGGCATTTGTTATTACAGACATTGACGATGAAAAAACTAATGAGGCGTTGGTTTTTTATGAAAGAAATAATACTCTAGCTAACGAAAGCGGACTTAGAGTTAACATTTTAGACCAAGACGAGAACGGGAAATGGAAATCTGTATATGATCTCGCTGGAAACGGTACTGATGTTGACAGAATTTTAATTTCAAAGCTAGGTCCTGCTGATAAAAAGAATATTATTGTTGGGTACTCAACAATGAACATTGATGAAAAAACATTGCAAATTTCAAGCTATGATAAAGGCGAGTTTATTTCATCAAAATACATTGAAACATACTCACTTATGGAAGTATTTGATATTGATAGAGACGGCTTTAACGAAATAATTACGGCATCAATTAATTTAACAGATGCCACTGCTCAGGTTTCACTAATTGAAGCTGTGGATTCAAAAATTGTAAAAACTGATAGTGTTTCTTTGTCTGCCAATACTACCTCGTTTTTAAGCTGTAAGGTTGGGCTTGTGGATAATGAAACACCTGCAATATTTATTGATTGTCTGAAAGCCACTGGGGAGGTTCAAACGGAGGTTATTTATTATAAGTATGGAAAGCTCCAAAACCCTCTAATTCAAATTCCTGATAAGCTTGTTGATAAGACATCAAGACCTACTGGATTTTATTCCATTGATATTGATTCAGATGGTGTTGTTGAAATTCCTACAATTGAGAATATGACTGGTTATGTGGATAAAGAAGATGAAGAAATGATTTATCTTACAAACTGGTGGGCGTATGGTGATTATTACACCCTAACTAAAAAATATTCTGGATACTATAATGTTTCAGGCGGATACGCAATGATGTTTCCGAAAAGGTGGCAGGGCGGTGTTACCATAAAAAAAGACACTTCAACAGATGAGGTTGTTTTTTACAAGTACATTGGTAGCTCGATAGATGATTACATGACTGAGCTTATGAGAATTGCAGTTGTAACAAAAAGCTCAACTCAACAATATATCCATGACGGATATGAGATAATTGCTTCTCAAGGGCAGCTTGACTTTTTGGTAAAGCTTCAAGCTGATAAAAAAGAGCCATTAATATTAACAATGGGTGAAATTCAAAATAGTTTTCTTGTTGTAAATTAATATATATAAATTAGTTGATAGTTAGTAGTTAGTAGAACATAGGACTGAAAAGGAGAGTTTGTTATGAGTAAAAGAATTCTTGTGTGCGAGGATGAAGATTCAATTCGTGAATTTATTGTTATAAACCTTGTTAGAGTGGGATATGAGGTTGTGGATGTAAATTGTGGGGAAGAGGCTATTAACGTTTTTGACGAAAATGGCGGGAACTTTGATGTGGCACTTCTTGACATAATGATGCCTGGAATAGATGGTTTTCAGGTTTGTAAAAAACTCCGTGAGCGTTCTGGGACTATGGGAATAATTATGCTCTCAGCTAAGTCACAGGAAATGGACAAGGTTTCGTCCCTAATGATTGGCGCTGATGATTACATGACAAAGCCATTTTCAATTTCAGAACTTATTGCTAGGGTTGACGCAGTTTGCAGGCGTGTAAACATGACACATACAGCAAGACCAGAAACAGCGGCAACAATCATTTCTGGACCGTTTAATTTAAATTTAAAATCAAGGACAGTAATGAAAAGTGGTTCACCAATTATTTTAACTCAGGTTGAATATCAAATTATGGAGTATTTTCTTAAAAACCAAAATACAGCCCTTGATAGATCAAGTATTCTAACTCATATCTGGGGTGACAGCTATTACGGAGATGAAAAAATCGTTGATGTAAACATTAGAAGAATAAGAATGAAAATAGAAGAAGACCCATCTAATCCGCAATATATCTTAACTATTTGGGGATTTGGATATAAATGGAGTATGACAAATTAGTAAAATGACAAAAATTTAGCTTTTGTAGGAGGTTTATGTGGCAAGCATAACAAGCAAAAGAAAGAAAAGTATAACACAACATTGGCTTTTAAACAGCATGGGTGTTTTTACCATATTATTGCTGATTATAGAGGTTGTGCTTATCATTGTTGTAAAGGACTACTACTATTCCTCGGCTAAACAATATGTGAATTCTAAAATGAACGTTGTTATTGGAGCAATAACAAACTATTCCGAAAGCTCAGGGGTAAACTATTCGTCGGAGCTTAGATCTATAGTGGAAAATTACGAGGACAAGGATAAAATCGAGATTATGGCAATTGACACAGCTGGTGATGTTGCTATAACATCTTCTGGATTTTTGCCCTCACTTGATACATCGGTTGAGGACCTAACAAGAGCTAGGTCTAATTCCACAGGAACAGCTTCGGCTGTTTTTGAGCTTCCAACTGGAGAAAAGGTTCTTGCGGTGACTTCAATGCTTCCGCCTGGTAACAACGAATATGAAGCTGTAAGAATGCTTGTGTCATTAAAATCTATTGACGGACAAATAATTTTTCTTGCAATCATAATGACATTAATTATGCTTTGTATTATTGGTTTAGTATTCTTTTCTGGAAGCTTTTTTATTAAGTCTATTGTCTATCCGGTTAGGCAGATAGGAGAGGTTGCACGAAAGTTTGCTAAGGGTGATTTTTCACAACGTATTGAAAAAGCAAACGAGGACGAACTAGGAGAGCTTTGTGATAGTATAAATTATATGGCGAATGAGCTTTCTAATTCAGAGGCAATGAAAAATGAATTTATATCCTCTGTTTCTCATGAGCTTAGAACGCCTTTGACAGCTATAAAGGGCTGGAGCGAAACTCTTGCTAGTATTGATGACAAGGAAATGTCACGAAAAGGTTTAAGGGTTATTTCAAGTGAAACGGAAAGACTTTCACAAATGGTTGAGGAGCTTTTGGATTTCTCAAGAATTCAAGACGGAAGACTTACACTTCAAATGGATAGGATAGATATTTTAGCAGAGCTTGCTGAAACTGTTCTAATTTATCAAGAGAGAGCCAAAATAACTGGAATAACACTAGACTATTACGAGCCAGAGATGTTGCCATTTGTAATGGGTGATAAAAATAGAATCAAGCAGGTATTTATTAACATAGTTGATAATGCCATTAAATATTCAGATAAGGGTGGACGTGTTTCAGTTGAAGCCTATGAGCAGGACGGAGACATATGTGTAACTGTTTCTGATACAGGGCTTGGAATTTCTAATGAGGATCTTCCGAAAATTAAGACTAAGTTCTTTAAGGCTAACCACACAAGACGTGGAAGTGGAATTGGACTCGCTGTTGCAGATGAGATTATTACAATGCACGGTGGTGTACTATCACTTAATAGTGAAATGGGTATTGGAACAACAGTTATGATAACCCTCCCCACTATTGAGCCGATGAAGAAAAATGAAAACATAGAAACAGTTAATGTTGAAGTAATTTCAACATCAGACGAGCCAACAGATGAGCAATAAAAATATAAGTTAGACGAATGAAGGGAAACAAAATAATGAGCAATAAAAGCCAAAACAACTGCAAATTTAAATCCAAAATAGGGGGACAAGCTCTTATTGAGGGTGTTATGATGAAGGGTATTGATACCTCGGCAATGGCGGTTAGACTTCCGAATGGGGAGATTGACATTGAGACATGGGCTGCAAATAACGGAAAGAAAGCACCATGGTATAAAAAGACTCCTTTTGTGAGAGGTATATTTAATTTTGTTTCTTCACTTATAGAGGGATACAAATGCCTGTCTAAATCTGCTGACAAGGCTATGATAGATGATGATGAGGAGCAAACTAAGTTCGAGCTTTGGCTAGACGAAAAATTTGGTGAGAAAATTGTTCCAGTTGTTTCAGGGATTGCAATGATATTAGGCGTTGCACTGGCGGCTTTTTTATTTATGTACCTTCCTGCTCTTATTTGTAAGGGATTAGGACTTGTTATTCCAATAAATAGGGTTGTTAAAACCATACTTGAGGGAGTTATAAGAATAACAATCTTTGTTGTTTATATTGCTGTCACTGCACTTAGTAAGGATATTAAAAGAACCTATGAATATCATGGGGCAGAGCATAAGACAATTGCCTGTTATGAAGCAGAGCTTGAGCTTAATGTTGAAAATGTAAAGAAACAAACTAGATTTCACCCACGTTGTGGCACAAGCTTTATTTTCCTTGTTCTTATAATAAGCATTTTGGTTTCAACTATTTTGCCAGTCCCATGGGATAATGTTCTCTTAAGAATGGTTTGTAAGCTTCCTTTAATTCCAGTAATTGTTGGTATAGCTTATGAGATTATTAGAATAGCAGGAAAATATGATAATATAGCAAC
The DNA here is from genome assembly GCA_012800685.1 of Clostridiales bacterium. Lineage (GTDB taxonomy): Bacteria > Bacillota > Clostridia > Oscillospirales > Ruminococcaceae > JAAZZIT01. The sequence continues at coordinate 1,758 of JAAZIT010000178.1, read as the reverse complement.
TAGGGTTATTTCATTCCCTGGTTTACAGCTACAAAGACTTACAACTCGTGAGCCTGATGATAAGGAAATTGAGGTGGCAATTGCTTCACTTCTTCCATGTATACCAAAGGACACTGAGGACGATAAATGGTAAAAACATATAAACAAGCTTATTTAGAGGCTGTTAACAAGCTTAAAAATGCAAATATTGAGGACGCAGAGTTTGATTGTGGGTGTTTGTTTGAAAAGGCATTTAGTCACGATATTAAAACCTTTAAGTTTTCAAATCGATATACAGAAAATGCATATAAAGATGAAATATTAGGCTTTGAAAAAATGATTGATATGCGAATTAGTGGTGAACCGCTTCAATATATTATTGGAGAATGGGAATTTTACGGACTTGATTTTAATATTGGTAAGGGCGTTTTAATTCCACGCCAAGACACTGAATCCCTTGTGGATAGTGTCATAAATCAGTTTAAGGATAAAAGCATATCCGTGGTAGATATTTGTGCAGGTACTGGCTGTATTGGGCTAACTCTTGAGCATTATTTAAATGTAAATGAGCTTAAGTTCATTGAGCTTCATGAAAATGCAATTGAATATTTAAACCAAAATATAAAAAAGCACAACTCAAAGGGCAGTATAATACAGGGCGATGCCCTTGAAAATGCAACAGCTAATAAAGTCGAAAACTGTGATATAATTGTATGCAACCCACCATATTTGACAAAACAAGATATGGAAAATCTTCAAAGTGAGGTTAGGCATGAGCCTGTTACTGCACTCTTTGGAGGAGATGATGGACTTGATTTTTATAGAGGCATTACAAGAGTATGGAAGAACAAGCTAAATGACTATGGTACTCTAGTTTTTGAAATTGTCATAGGTCAAGAGGATGATGTTATGGAAATCATGATACAGCATGGCTTTGTTAATGTTAGAGCAAAAAAGGATTTATGTGGAGTGTATAGAATTGTAACAGGCTCATACACAAAAGCTTAAAAAACTGATGTGATAATTTAATTATAATTTTATATGATATAATTAAACAAAATAATAGCTTTACTAAGTAATAATAACAAAAATTTTCTGAAATTTGTAATTAGAAATTTGCTCCTATTTAACTGGGAGTATAATATTAGTAAATAACTTTTAAAATAAGTAATCCATATATAAAAGAATTCTAGCTGTACCGAAAAAAGTACAGTTAAATGCAATCTTTTTTAAGGTGTCCAATAAAAGTTACACTTGACATGGAAAAGTATGTTATAATAACTATGAAATCAAACAACAACTTTAAATAAATAGGAGGAATCGAGAAATGGCAATAGATAGGAAAAAGGCTACAAAGGTTATGGTTGTGCCAAGGAATAATGAAGAAAAGAAAAAGGCACTTGAAACAGCAATTGCGCACATTGAAAAGATATATGGCGACGGTGCTGTAATGAGAATGGGCGAGAAGAAGGCAATGAATATTGCAGCTATTCCGACTGGTTCAATGACTCTTGATATGGCTCTAGGAGTGGGCGGAGTTCCAAAGGGAAGAATTATTGAGGTTTATGGACCTGAAAGTTCAGGTAAAACCACTGTTGCGCTTCATATTGCTGCTGAGGCACAAAAACAAGGTGGTACAGTTGTGTTTATTGACGTTGAGCATGCACTTGATCCAGTATACGCTGGTAACCTAGGTGTTGACATTGACAATATGCTTGTTTCACAGCCAGATAGTGGTGAGCAGGCTCTTGAGATAGCTGAGGCGCTTGTTCGTTCTGG
>JAAZIT010000177.1 GCA_012800685.1 Clostridiales bacterium | reverse complement strand
TTTTTTACGATAAAATAAACTTGTATAAATTAAGATAAGACATTGTATTTTTCAAAATATTAATGAATAAAACCAAATATATTTATTGTGTAATTGCCCAAATAATAGTATGTGTTATAGTCAAATTGCCTAATTCCAGCCTTTTAAAAACTGTGAATTTTCAAGTAATTCTAAACTTATGTTAACAATTTGTGCTACGCTAGACTTATTATATTTAATGTGATATAATGCAGATAAAGTTATTATGGACGAAGTTTTATAAGAAAGCTTCGTCTTTTTTTGAATAAACGGTTGGCGTTAGATTGAAAGGAAATTAAAATTTGGAAAAAATTACGTTTGATGAACTTGACTTGCCAGTAAGTATAAAAAAGGCAATAGATGAGCAAAACTTTGATTTTGCAACAGAAATTCAGGCTAAGTCTATACCTCTAATCAGAGAGGGAAAGGACGTTATTGGAAAATCTCAAACTGGAACAGGAAAAACAATTGCGTTTGGTATTCCAGCTATTGAAGCTATAGACGCTAAATCACCTAGAAAAAATGTTCAGGTGTTAATAATTTGTCCAACTAGAGAGCTTGCAATACAGGCAAGTGACGAATTTAAAAAGCTTTCAAAGTATACTGAGGGAGTTAATATTGCTGAGGTTTATGGTGGTGCGCCAATGCAGCCACAGATTATGAAGCTAAGACGTGCAAATGTGGTTATAGGTACTCCGGGAAGAATTATGGATCACCTCCGCCGTAAGACTATGAAGATTACAAATCTTAAAATGATTGTTCTTGATGAAGCTGATGAAATGCTTTCAATGGGATTCCGTGAGGATATTGAATCTATTTTGCAGGACGCTCCAGATGATAGACAGACAGTTTTGTTTTCTGCAACAATGCCACCAGCAATAATTCATATTACAAAAGAATTTCAAAAAGACCCTGTGATTGTTTCTATAAATGCAAAACAGATTACTCTTGATAATATTCAACAGTACTATTATACAGCGCCAGTTCCTAAGAAAAAGGAAGTTTTAAATGTGGTGCTGCGTTATCATAACCCAAACCGCTGTATTATTTTTGTTAATACTAAAAAGATGGCGGAAGAACTTATGGAGTATTTGAGACGTGAGGGATATAGCTGTGACGGACTTCATGGGGATATGCGTCAGCCTCAGCGTACAAAGGTTATGGGCGACTTTAAAAGTGGAAATTTAAATATCCTTATTGCGACTGACGTTGCCGCAAGAGGAATTGACGTAAACGATATTGACTTGGTTATTAACTTTGACGTTCCACAAAATAGTGAGTACTATGTTCACCGTATCGGAAGAACAGGTCGTGCTGGTAAAAAAGGAACTGCTGTTACAATTTGTGCGGGAAATAGATTTACTCGTGAACTACTGCAGCTTGTAAGACTTACTAAGTCTAAGATTGAAGAACTTCCACTTCCAGATAATACCATTATTCAAAAAATGCTTGATGAGAAATATCTGAATGTTATTACTGATAACATTGCTAAAGGCAACTTCCATTATGAAAATGTTTTTAGCCAGCTTGTTGAAAATGGGATTTCTGAAAAGGATATTGCTCTCTGTGCACTTGAAATGCACTTTGGCGAGCCTAAGATTATTGAAGAAATTAAGGTTACACCTAAAAAGAGGGAAAGACATAAGTCCGATTCTATAGGCGTAGGTAATAGAATTATGCTTAATATTGGAAGAAACCAACATTGTGCACCAAACCATATTGTTGGGGCAATTACTGAGATGACTAATCTTAGGGGAAGTGATATCGGAAAAATTGATATCTATGGAAAATATTCAGTTGTTACTGTCCCTAAGACGGAAATGCAGCACGTTATTGATCGGATGACTGATAGAAAAATCTGCGGAATTGCTGTTGAGTGTTCTCCTTATACTGATGATAAGGCTGGAGGATATTCAGATAGAAAACGTGATAATCCTAAATTCAGAGGCAATAATAGGGATAGAGATAGAAAAAGAAGCTATGGCGATAGATCCTATGGTTCAAGAAAGGGTTCTTCTTCAAGAACTTCTAAAGACTATGATGGACCAAGAGTTCCGAGTGGAAGAAAGAGCCACAATGCTTAGTGTCCTCTTATATAGTATAAAGCTAAATTAACTTAAGCCCAACACATTATGTGTTGGGCTTTTTTGCGCTTTATTCAAAAAAAGAGAAACAGCATAGGCTGTTTCTCAATAAGTATTAATGCTATACAAATGCGTCCTCGTCAATGTCATCTTCAATTTCTTCGCCGTTAAGAATTTTGCGAAGCATTTCGATTTCTTCTTCTAAAAGAGTGATACCCTTGCCCATTCTTGTGTGGTCTGGGTTCCATTCACGAAGATCGTACTTAGGCTCTCTTTCATTCCAACTAACCATGTTTAATTCTTTTGTCCAACCTTTTGCGTTTTCTGAAAGAACACCTAGTTCTTTTGTGATTTCAAATTTTAATTCTGCCATGTGATTTCCTCCATTATATTAATTTTTTTATTATTGGTATTTTTTTCAAGAACTTCTTCGGTATAAACATTGCTACCATCTGAAGCGTGCATCTAAAGTTTAATAAGAATATTGCTGTGAATGAAATTCCTAAGATAGTGTATGATACAGCCCCTCTCAATGAGTTAGCTAATACCATTACTACTAGTATTCCAAAATTAATAAACATTTTTGTATATGCTACTTTAAAGCCGATTAGTTTTTTAGCGTCATATAGCCTAATGGCAAATACAACAACATAGCTTATTAGAGCGGAAAATGCTGCTGCGTAAATTCCAATTATTGGTATAAGAATTAGATTTAGACTTATGCTTATTACGCCAGAGACTAAACTTGTTACTAATGATTTAACTGTGTTTTTTGTTGCAATATAAGCCGTTCCCATAAAGGTGGAAAAACAGGTTAAAACAGTTGTCAAGATTAGTATAGGTGCATAATTTATTGACGATCTAAATGCCGGACCAATCCAGACAGCAGTTACTGGCTTTACAATTAACAAAATGCCAGCTGCAATTGTGTACATTAGGGATTGATTTAAATCAAATACTCGTGTGTAAAAACGACTGCGATCGGCACTGTCATTTTCTTGAATTGCTGACATATTCCATGCTTGACCAAACATTAAATAGATTGTGGATACAAGGTTTGGAATTTTATAAGCTGCTGTAAGAATACCGTTTGCTTCCTCACTAATCATTTTGGTTACCATAAAC
>JAAZIT010000176.1 GCA_012800685.1 Clostridiales bacterium | reverse complement strand
GGTTCTTCTGTACTTGCAGGTACTCTTACAATTTGCTCATCAATTGCACTTATGCTTGTGGTAAATGTTCCTCTCGCAAGAGCTTCTAAGAAATGCCTACAATCGTCATCTGTAATGCTAGGTTATTCAGCAGTTGAAGAATTTGGTGATACTAACTCTGTACTTATTGGCGTTGAACAGCTTTTCCCAGAGGGAATGGTTGATTTAATAAACCTAAAAGCTATGTCATCAACTATGATTGAGGAATGTATATTATTGGCAGGAAGCTTGGCTTGTCAAGCTGGTAGTATCTTAAAACCCACCTTCTACAAGATTTTAAAAGGAAAAACAGAAATGCTTTATCCAGTTGAAAGCTATATTTACGAAGACGGTCTTGGACTTTCAGGTTGGATTGAAAACAAGCGAGTTTTGTTAGGCACTAGAGAGCTTATGGAAAATCACTCTATTGAGGGTATTCCATCTGAATCTAAAGAGCGTGACTATGCAAAGGGAAATCTTGTTATTTATCTTTCAATCTCAGGTGTTGTTTCAGCTCTATTTATAGTTAGAGCAAAAGCTTCTTCAAATATTTCTAAATGGCTTAAGGAGCTTGAGTATCAGCGTACAACTGTGGTTATTCGTTCTGTGGACGCATTTATATCACTCAATTTCTTGTCAAAGCTTTTTGGTGTCTCACAAGAAACATTAAAGCTTTTACAGTTTAGAGATTTTAAGGAATATGATAAACAAACAAGCTATACACCAAAGATATCCTCTTCAATGATTTGCTCAGGGCATTTCCCAAGCTTAGCAATGCTTATCTGTAAAGCAAAGAACATTCAACTTCTTTCTTTTGTAGGCATTACCCTACAGCTTGCTTCAGCTATCCTAGGTGTTGTAATTTCGCTAATCATGGTTCTGTTAGGCTCATTTAGTCAGATAACAGCCTCAGTGGTTCTGTGCTACAATCTGGTTTGGCTTGCTGTAACGTTAATTGCACAGCAAATTAAACGTGTTTAAAAAAATAATTTAAGCGACAGTTTTAGCTGTCGCTTTTTTGTTGCAAAAATAATGGTGTGACTTTTTTGCATAACATAGTATAAACTTTTGCTTCTTTTATAAAAAAAGAGTTTGCACCTTTTTTTGTGCAAACTCTTTATACTTTTTATATTTATTTTTCACTTACAAATCCAAAATTCTTCTTAAAACCAATTTTATCTAAGCCAATACTAAGTAGTATATATACAGCCATGCTTGCCACAATTTGAATTGTGTAGGACGGTAGAGCTATTATTGCAGCCTTATAGTTGCTAATAAAAGTTCCCTCATAAAGAGTGTACCCAGCCACACAGGTTAACCATGCAGGAATTACTGCTAAAATATTTCTAAGACACAAAATTTTTGGTTTCTTATTTGTAAAATATAAAGATGTTACTGCTTTTATAATAAAGGTCGCTGGAAGCCAAATTATAAAGCCACTTAGAGTATCAGCTAGACCAGCACCTATTGCACCAACTGCCATTGCATACGGTAGGGGCAACATAGATGCCGCTAAAAAGACAACACCATCACCAACGTGAGTATAGCCGTTATTAGTTGGAATATGTAAAAAAGCAGTTAAAACATAAACTAAAGCTGCTAAGAGAGCTGTCATTGTAAGAAGCTTTATATTTTTTGAAGTGTTATTTCGAGACTTTGTTGAAACATTTGTTGACATAGTTTTCCTCCTAATATAATTATCACTATAATTAAATAGAGGTTACATCCCCTAGGATTTCCTCAAAGCACACTCCGTCACTAACAGGTATTTCAAGCTCTGTTGACCGTTCAATAGCTTTAGCAATAAATTCTGCTGCAAGACTAACTGATTTTTCAAAATCAATCTTTCGAACAGCACAGGCAGTTATTATGGAAGAAAATACATCTCCCGTTCCTGAACGCTGAATTCCAGTTTTTTTACGTGAAATTTCAGAAAAGCCACTAGCCGATTCAAAAATAAAATTTGAAATACTATTATCATTTTCCAGACCAGTTATAACTATTTTATCAGGCCCTGCACCGTTTTCCCAAAGTCTTTCACATAAAGACTTTAAAAAAGACTGGCTAGGATTTTGTCTGTAGCTTTCGCCAACAAGAATACAAGCTTCTGTTAAGTTTGGAGTTAATATATCTGCATAATTAACTAGATTTTTCATTTCAATTGCCGTCTGAGCTTTGTATGTAGAATAAAGCTTGCCATAGTCGCCCATAACTGGGTCAACTATAACAGTTGTTCTGTGATCCTTAAAATCAGAAATAAATTTCTCAACAATTTTAATTTGTTCTTCTGATGCTAAAAAACCTGAAACAATAGCTTCAAAGCGTAAATCAAGCTTTTTCCATTCTTGAATATAGCTCTCCATGTTTTCCGTATAGTCCTCAACAAAAAAGCTTTCAAATCCAGTATGATTTGAAAAGATAGCCGTCGGAACAACACAACACTGAACCTTCATAGCAGAAAGAATTGGCAATGCAACCGCAGTTGAGCATCGTCCAAAGCCTGAAAAATCATTGATAACCGCAGCCTTACGCTGGTTATTATGTGATGTTTTATTTGTCATTGTCTGGTGTACCCCCTGCTCTTTCGAGCGAAACGTTTCAATTAATATAATACACTATAACATATAAAAATGGAAATTCTATTTTTTATTTTATGGTTTTTTATTTATTGTTTAAAATAAATAGTTTTATACTTAAATCATTTGTCAAACTTGTCTAATTTTACAACAAAATATCGCCATAAGAAATTTTAAAAATAGCCTTATTGTAAACATCTACAATATTAGACCTTTTGCTCAGTCATTTTATTGTTAATTAGG